>DLYX01000009.1 GCA_003447545.1 Deltaproteobacteria bacterium
CGTCATCGGGACAGAGGCCCGCAAGGCGATGAAGGAAATCCTTGCGGAAATTCAGGAAGGCAAGTTTGCGGACGAATGGCTCACGGAGCATCGGTGCGGCCAGCCTCATTTCCGGGAACTTCGCAAGGAAGGCGAGCATCATCCAATCGAGGAAGTCGGAGCAAGATTGCGTGGGTTGATGCCATGGATGAAGTCCGACCGTCTTGTCGACAAGTCGAAGAACTAGGCCTGGTTTGAGTTCCGACGCCGATATCGGACGTCTGATTGCGCCCGAGGGAAAAACCTCCGTTGCCGGCTTTTTGGGCGCGGGGTGTTTGATGGCCTTGCTGGGCGTTCTCGTGTCGCCCTGGTGGTGGTTGCCAGCAGCCCCGGCAATCGTTCTGGGCCTTTTCTTCTTATGGTTCTTTCGGGACCCGGCGCGAGTTCCGCCGGGCGGGCCCGAGAGTGTGGTATCTCCCGCCGACGGCCGCGTTCTTCGCGTCGAGACGGATGTGGAGGACGCCCGCTTCTTTGAAGGCGTCGGAACACGTGTGTGTATTTTCATGTCCCCGGTGGATGTTCATGTGAACCGCAACCCGGTCGACGGCGAAGTCGAAGCTGTGCGCTATCACGCCGGAAAGTACTTCGCCGCATATTCCGACAAGGCCTCGCTGGATAATGAACAGAATGCCGTCGTTCTGCGAACCACGAACGGTCGACGGCTCGGGTACGTGCAAATTGCGGGCTTTCTGGCGCGAAGAATCGTTTGTCATTTATCCGCTGGTGATTCCTGCGTTCGCGGCGAGCGAATGGGGATGATCAAACTCGGCTCGCGGGTTGACATTTTCGTGCCGGGCGCATTTACCTTGGGGGTGGAGGCAGGGGATCGGGTACTCGCTGGCGAGACGGTCCTCGGTCAATTGGAATGACGGGGCGGGGGAATAAAAAGGTACGGCCGATTCGCGATGGCGGAGACGACGGGGCGACCATGCCCAGAGGCGTCTACATTCTGCCGAACCTGTTCACGACGGCCAGCATCTTTATCGGCTTCTATGCGATTCTGTCGGCGAGTCAGGGCCATTTCTTCCGCGCAGCCGTTTGTATCGTGGTCGCGCATGTCTGTGACGGTCTCGACGGTCGTATTGCCCGGCTGACCAACACCACCAGCGCCTTTGGCGTTCAGTACGATTCGCTCGCGGATCTCGTGGCATTTGGCGTCTCCCCGGCAATCCTGATTTATTACTGGGCGCTTCAGCCTTTCGGTGCGTGGGGATGGCTTGCGGGGTCGCTCTTTGTGGTCTGTGGGGCTCTCCGACTGGCTCGATTCAATGCCCAGGCGGCGGTTTCGAAGTCCAATGATTTCATCGGATTGCCGATTCCTGCAGCAGCCGATCTTTTGGCGGCCACGGTTCTGCTGTATGATTATTTCGATGTCCCCGCAGACTCCAGTCGTTACGTTTTGGTCCCGGTTCTGGTCTATTCATTGGCGCTTCTGATGGTCAGCAACGTCCCTTATTACAGCTTCAAGGATATCAATGTGCGTTCGCGGCAGCCTTTTTCGATGCTGGTCGCGGCGGTGATTTTGGTGATGTTGCTCATCGCCGAACCGCAGGTGATGCTCTTCGGCGGCATGTTGGGTTACGCCGCCTCGGGACCGGCCAAGGCGCTCATCGACTGGCTCAGGCAAGATCCGGGCACCGACGCAGAGGCCCGATCAGGGCAAGGTGGGCGAGCAGGCCGAGGACAAGACAGTCCGTGACGGGATGCGGTCTGATTGAATCCCGGGCCTGGTTCGGGGGCGCTTGATAAGTAGCGCTTATGTAGCGACCCTATTTGTTATACTTGATTCTAACTTTTAAAAGCGGTTGAAGATCATGGACTTTTCTACAAACTCAGAGGTGATTGAGTGAATTCCGAATACGGATTCGAGATCGGGATGTCCCCACCGGCATCTACGTACTCCGGGCAGATTGATTGGTTGATGGGTGTATTGCACATCGCCATGATTGGGATGTTTCTTATTTGGGGCATTTATTTCGTGTATTGCCTCATCGCTTATCGGGCACGCCCCGGTGGGCAGGCGACGTATCACCAGACCGGGGAGAAGGCTTCCTTCATCCCCGACGGAATCGTGCTGGCTTTCGAACTTTGGCTGATTCTCGGGTTCGGGATTCCGATCTGGGCGGAACTCAAGCAGGAGACCCCTCCTGTGGAAGAGTCTCTCGAAGTCGTCCTAGTAGCCCAGCAATTCGCCTGGAATTTCCAGTACGCCGGCCCGGATGGAGTTTTCGGCAAACGCGACGTTGATCAGGTATCGGCCTCGAACCCGATTGGTCTCGATGAGCAGGATCCGGCCGCGAAGGATGATTTCATCACGATCAACAATCTCTACGTCCCGGTCAACAAATCGGTGATTTTGCGGATGACGTCCAAGGACGTGATCCACGATTTTCAGGTGACGAATTTCCGTAACAAGCAGGACATTCTCCCCGGTACGGTCCAGACACTCTGGTTCGAACCCGAAAGGACCGGCAAGTTCGAGATCGGCTGCGCCCAGCTTTGCGGCTTGGGGCATACGCAGATGGTCGGGAATGTCTGGGTGGAAACCCCGGAAGACTACAAAGAGTGGGAACAAGAACAGATCGAGGAGGCGATGGCGGAAGCCGAAGCCGAGGCATCTGATTCGGCGCGGTCCTGATGGACCCGGATCCACGGAGTAAAAGTATATGAGCGACCACGGTCACGCAGAGCCGACCACCTTTTGGCGGAAATACGTATTTTCCGTCGACCATAAGGTGATCGGGATTCAATACCTTATCACTTCCTTCCTTTTTCTCCTGGTGGGTTTCGGCATGATGATGCTGATGCGCTACCAGCTCGCGATGCCGAGTCCCGGAGATGATTTTGACCCGGATAATCTGGGAATGATTCGTGGCGCGATTGCCTGGTTGTTCGGTGAGAATTTGATGCCCTACGGGTTCATGTCTCCCCACTTCTACAACCAACTGGGCGCCATGCACGGTACCGTCATGATTTTCCTCGGTGTTGTGCCTCTCGGAGTTGCGGCCTTCGGTAACTACGTTCTGCCGATTCAGATCGGTGCCGACGACATGGCCTTTCCGCGCATGAACATGATGTCCTACTGGGTGTATCTGGTCGGTGGCATCGTCATGATGTCGGCTTTCCTCGCACCTGGCGGAGCCGCTCAGTCAGGCTGGACGTCTTATGCTCCGCTTTCGGTGGTTGCACCCCCGGGACAGACAATCTGGCTCATCGCGATGGTGATCATCATCACGTCTTCTCTTCTGGGCTCCATCAATTTCATCGTGACCACCCTGAATATGCGCGCCAAGGGGATGACCTTCGGCCGTCTCCCGATCTTTTGCTGGGCGCAGTTGGTGACAGCTGTTCTGCTGCTTCTCGCCTTTCCTGTCCTTGAAGCGGGAGCCATCTTCCAGCTTCTGGACCGCGTCGCGGGAACCAGCTTCTACATTCCCAAGGACATGATGTACGGGTCGACAGTCTTTCCCGCCGCAGGCGGTGGTAACCCGTTGCTCTGGCAGCATTTGTTCTGGTTCCTCGCCCACCCCGAAGTTTATGTGCTTCTCCTGCCGGCGATGGGCATCGTGTGCGAAATCATCGCGACGAACACGCGTAAGCCGATCTTCGGTTACAAGGAAATCGTTGGCTCGATGATTCTGATCGGCGCCTTGAGCTTTGTGGTCTGGGCGCATCATATGTTCGTGTCCGGGATGCGAACCAGTCTGGCCAATCTATTCGTGACGACCACGCTGACGATTTCAGTTCCATCGGTAGCGATCCTGACCTGTATGCTGCTCAGTTTGCGAGGGGCGCAAATCCGCTTCAATACGCCCATGCTCTTTGCGCTGGCCTTTCTGCCGATGTTCGGCATCGGTGGCTTGACCGGGCTTCCTCTGGGCTTCGCCCCGACAGATCTTTATCTGCACGACACCTATTACGTTATCGGCCATTTCCACTACGTTGTGGCCCCCGGGAGTCTTGCAGCTTTGATGGGTGGCACTTATTTCTGGTTCCCGAAAATGTTCGGCCGCCGGATGAACGAGAAGCTCGGAAAGGTCCACTTCTGGATGACCATCATCCCGATGAACTTTGTTTTCTTCCCGATGCTCTTCCAAGGCATGTGGGGGATGCAGCGACGACTCGCAGATCCGACCTTGCAGTGGCACAACCTTCCCGTGCAGGGTTGGAACTATGTCATCTCGGCCGCAGCGCTGGTGCTCCTGATCGGCCAGCTGCCGTTCATCTTCAACTTTTTCTACAGTATCTGGAACGGGGAAGAAGCCGGCGAGAACCCGTGGGAAGCGACGACGCTGGAATGGTCTTGCCCGTCTCCGCCTCCACATGGCAACTTCCTCGCACCGCCTCAGGTCTATCGTGGCCCTTATGAGTACAGCGTCCCCGGACGTCAGAGCGACTTCTGGCGCCAGGACGAGATAGCCTGAACCGGCTGGAAAACGGATAGGAGAAACATCGTGAGCAGCCACGCACCTGCGAATACAGCCACCGGCATCTCGAATGCCAAACTTGGAATCTGGAGCTTTCTGGCATCGGAAGTAATGCTTTTTGGCGGACTCCTGAGCGCCTACGTCATCCTGAATACGGGCTCGGCGCATATGGTAACACCGCCTCGTTCCATGATGGGTGTCCCTCTGGCCACCTTCAACACCTTCGTGCTGATCTCCAGTTCGGTAGCCATGGTTCTGGCTCTGTCGGCGATCAAACAAAATCACGTCGATCAATTCAAGAAATGGATGTACTGCGTGATTGGTGGCGCGGGCATCTTCCTCTTGATCAAGAGTTACGAGTACAACCACAAATGGCACGAGGGTATTACGATCTCGAGCAACCTGTTCGGCTCCTTTTACTATACACTCACGGGCCTCCACGCGATTCATATCATTGGTGGGGTGGGCGTTCTTTTGTACATTCTCTACGAAGGCTCCAAGGGACGTTACGGTCCCGATAACTACGACCGCGTCGAGTGCGTGGGCCTGTATTGGCACTTCGTGGATCTGGTTTGGGTGATCTTGTTCCCGATCCTCTATTTGCTGTGAGAAACTGGAGTAGCGACGATGAGCGACGAACACGATAAGGAAGTCCGCGGTTACCTCGCGGTTTTTGCAAGTCTCCTCGTGCTGACGGGCATGACTGTCGGTGTGGCCTATATGAACCTGCCGGGTTCCATGGGGGTCATCATCGGGCTTTTGATTGCGGTGACCAAGGCAACTCTGATCGGGGCCTTCTT
>DLYX01000482.1 GCA_003447545.1 Deltaproteobacteria bacterium
ATACCGGGATCAATCACACGAGAGGTCACGATTTCGTAACCGGCCTCCCGAGCCTGGCCCTCCAGCGCCCCCCCGATATACATCTGTTGGCCGTGCTGGGCCTGCACACCGTCGATGATCTCGTAATAAATTGCCAGCGTCGGGTCGGTTGAACTCAGCTGCTCAAGTTCGATCAGCACCAGAATGCCTCCGGGCCGCAGCGCTGCATGCCAGCGTCGGAGTGTGGCGATCGGGTCGGCCAGGTGAGTAAGCAAGAAGCGGCAGAAGGCCAAATCGACGTCTTTGCATTGCAGGTCTTCCGTGCTGACGTCGTGCTCCATGAACTCGATATCGCGAGGGATGCGCGCGCGCGCCCCCTCGCAGAATTCCGCAGAGCGCTCGAAACCGATGACGCGGGCCGCCGCGCTAACGTCCGCAACGAGTTCGGTGGTGTATCCAGGCCCAGAGCCAAGGTCGATCGCCAGGGCGATCGGCTGACCGACTCCAGCCACTGCCTCTTCGAGCGCGCTCCGGCTGAGCGGTAAGTAAAGCGATGCCAGACGTCGCAGTCGTTCTGCTGCCGGCCCCTGGTCTCCGAAGGTGTAGTGAGAGGGTTCTGTCTTTGCCATCGCCACCCTCTCGATAGTTCGATCCCTGCGGGGGAGTCAAACGAACCGACACGCTCGCACGATCGCGACCTGTCAGACGCTAATCCGCAGAAGGGAACATCGCCGCTTCAACTTCCAGCAGCGGCGCCATAGCCGGGTCTTCCCGAACCCGAGTGATCAGGGCGGAAAACTTGGGCCATTGCTCGGCGTCCACCGTGTACCCCGCGTAACCAGCGTTCACGAAGGGAGATGCCAGTGCGAGATCCGCAACCGTCAGATTACCGAAAAGGAAGCCATCTGCCGGGACTTCCCCTTCGAGGTAATCAAGCATAGGCGGTAATTTCTCATTGATGATCGTGTTCACGAGCGCCTCATCCACCGGCTTCTTGAATACCATGGGGACCATGAATCGGTTGAAGAAGATACCTGCGGCGGCCTCAGCAAGGGCGGTCCCCCCGTATTCCTCGAACCAATCCGCGCGAGCTCGCTCGCCAGTCGCTGCGGGATAGACCGGGACTTCCGGATAAGCGCTTTCCAGATAGCGGCAGATCACCTTGGAGTCCGCGATATTCAGATCGCCGTCGATCAGGGCGGGCACCTTGCTCAACGGGCTCACGCGGGCCAGTTCCTCATCGCCCGAAAACGGCATGGATGGGATATGCTCATAGGGTAATTTCTTGATCGCCAGGACGGCCATGACCTTGCGCACGAAGGGAGAGGCGTTCGCTCCATATAATTTGATCATAAGTTTCCTCGCTTTGCTTCACTCACCGATATTTCAGGTCGAAAACCTAGCACCGCTTGTTTTCGATTCCAGTCCGGAGCCGAGGCCGGTCCTCTCAGCGCCCCCGAAAACGGGGCTCACGCTTTTCGATAAAGGCTCGCACAGCTTCCTGATGGTCTTCCGTGGTGGCCGTAGCAACAACGCCCTCGGCCTCTGCCCTCAGGCAGGCTTCCAGATCCGTACGCATCGCCAGGTCGAGATTTCGTTTCATGAAACGATAGGCCACTGTGGGGCCCGAAGCGAGTTCTCGAGCAAGGGACATTGACTCTTCCTGAAGACGCTCCGCCGGCACCACACGATTCGCGATCCCCAGCTGCTCGCACTCCACGGCTCCCAGCCGTTTTCCGGTGAAAAACAGCTCCCGGGCACGAGCCGTCCCGATGAGCTGCGTCAGGAAAAAACTTGCGCCGTAGTCTCCCGACAGCGCCACACGCTTATATCCCGTGGTGACAAAGGCCGAATCGGCCATCACACGCAGATCGCAAGCCAGTGCAATGGCAAACCCGGCGCCAGCTGCCGGTCCCGGCAATACGGCCAATGTCGGTTGCGGCATCGCATAGAGCGCACCTGTCAGTGTCTGCTGACGTCGGGCCAGATCGACCACAGCTGCGTCGCGCGTTCGCGGTACATCCTCCCGTTTGGTGCGTCCCCCCATCCCCTTCACGTCGCCCCCGGCGCAGAAGGCAGCACCCGCACCGGTCAACACCACGGCACGGACACGAGCGTCCTCCGAGAGCGTAGCGATCATCTCGCGCAATGCGGGACTCAGGGTGTCCGAGAGTGCATTGCGCACCTCCGGTCGGTTCAGAGTCAGAATGGCTACTCCCGCTTCGATATGGGCCAGCAGCTCGTCTGTTCCCGTCGCCAGATCGACACGTTCAATCACGTTGCTCCCTTGCCACATTCCGGATTGCGGGGGAAGCGTCGAGCCCCGCTCGCATGCGCCGATCAACAATGTCGAGGGCTTGTAAGCGCGCTCCCCCGGGATACACTGAAGTATGAGTTTGTTGGAGCGCCGCCTCGGCCAGATCTCACTTTCCGATGATGCCGGGATGCCAGTGCGCCTGAGCAGCCTTTGGGCTGATCGGCCAGCCGTGCTTCTCTTTGTTCGCCATTTCGGCTGACTCTTTTGCCGCGAGCAAGTCGCGCAGTTGCGTGACGAAATAGACGCCATCGAGGCAAGAGGAGCCTCTCTCATCATCATCGGCAACGGGACTCCCGAGTTCGCCCGTGCCTTCCGCGAAGACCTCGACTTGGCCGGGACGATTCTCGTCGATCCGGAGCTTCTGAGCTAC
>DLYX01000358.1 GCA_003447545.1 Deltaproteobacteria bacterium
ATCGTTGCTCTCCGACGCTCGCGTTCTTCGGTGGTATTCTGGCTATGATCGATCTCGAGAAGGTATCGTTACATTTTCCGGGCAAGAACGGTTTCCGTCTGCGAGATCGATTGGCCGGTTTTTTCAGCGGAGCCACAGCGCAAATGGACGATGATGGCGTGCGCGCTCTGCATGAGATTTCTCTCACGATCCGCACCGGCGAGAGGGTCGGCGTCATCGGTTGGAACGGAGCAGGCAAAACCACTCTGCTCAAGACGATGTGCGGGATTTATACCCCGACGGAAGGTCGCGTTCAGGTGGAGGGCGACGTCGCCAGTCTTTTCGAGTTGGCGACCGGGTTCGAAATGGAGGCCAGCGGGTTCGACAATATGTTGACCCGGGCTCTCCTGCTCGGGATGTCGCGCAGCGAAGCGCAAGCGGCACTCCCCGCGATCGCCGAGTTCACCGAGTTGGGCACGGCGCTTGAGCGTCCTGTCAAAACCTATTCTTTCGGGATGTTTCTCAGGCTGGCCTTTGCGGTATCGACAGCCATTCAGCCCGATGTCTTGTTGCTCGACGAGATTGTCGCGGCGGGTGACGCACGATTTCAGGCAAAGGCGCAGGAGCGCCTCGACAGCATGGTCGAGAATGCTTCCCTGGTTGTTTTGATCAGCCACGATATGGAAACGATCCGGGCGATGTCGGACAGGTGTATCTGGGTTGAATCAGGCGAGGTGCGGGAAGATGGCCCGACAGAGGCCGTTATCCGCGCCTACGCTGGAGCCGTCGCCTGAGCATCGCGATGGTTCGGCGCGCCCCATAAAGCGCGTAGCGATCCCTCCAATGCTGCCAGGGCCCCTGCGCGATCCGGATCGCGCTCGTCTCGGTTGCTGGAGCCCTGTGTGCGAGTAATGGCTGAACTGCGTCGCGCCATTGTGACGCGAGTGCTTTCTCCGAGAAGCGTGATTCGACATCTTGTGCTGCGGCACGTCCGAGATCTGCCCGGAATCCCTCATCGCGAATCAGCCTTTCGATGGCGTTTCCCCACGCTTCGGGTTCGTTGGGAACAATCAACCCGGTTTGCTCGGAGCGGACTACCGTCGCGTTCGGTGAATCTTCGGAATAGATTCCAGGAATCCCCAGTGATCCGTACTCCAGGTATTTGTTCCAGTACTTGGCTCGATGAAAGTCGGCGCTCGGCAAGGGAGCCAGCCCGATATCGATACCGAGGCCCGCCGCACGCTGCCGCCAGGCGTGGAAATCCATTTCATAGGGAATGACTTCGGCCCCGATCGCCGCAGCGAAAGCAGGCGCGCTTCCACAGAAGACAAACCGGACCTGCTGTCCGAATTTTTCTTGAACTTTCCTCACCGGTTTCTCGAGAAGCTCTTCCAGAAATGCGTGGTGATCGAAGCTGCCGAGAAATCCGATGCGAATCGTGTTTCCGTATTCGGAGGCTGCCTGCGGCGGCGTTATGGGCGGAGCAGGTCGAGGCTGCCGCAGCACGGTTGCTTGCACTCCGTGGCGCTTCTCGAGGGAGTGTCCGAGGAACTCGTTGGTCACCAGAGTGAGATCGGCACCCTTGAGGATGGAGAGCAGGCCCTTCTGTGCCGTCGCCGTATGGAAGAATAGCGCACTGCTGGCCGTCGAGGGTACGTTTTCGAGGTCGTCATCGAGATAAATGGCCGTGCGTTTTCCTAGACGAAGGGCCTCCTTCTGAATCCGCGATTCCTGCTGGGAGGCGCCTCGAACGAGAATGATGCTGTCGGCCCATGCGAGATCTTCGGGACGGAACTCGAGCGATGAGGATGCACGGAATTCGCAAATACCTGTGGCAGCCAGAAATTCGAAAATCTGATCTACGCCAAGAATCGCCGAAGGAATTCGCAGCTCGGAAAATGCTGCGATTCGCGGGAGGCGATCGGCGGCAGAACTCATGCGTTCTTCCTACCGCCCCGGGCAGGGGACTGCGAACGTTCCCGAGATGGGTTAAGGGAGGGGATGCGAATTGTATCCTGGAATGTGAATGGATTGCGGGCCTGTGTGCAAAAGGGGTTTACGACCGAGATTCGCAAGCTGAAGGCTGACGTTCTGGGCCTGCAGGAAACCCGGGTTCAGCTGGAGGATGTACCAGCCGAGATCGATCGCCTGCGGCGCTTTCCGCATTTTTCTCTGCACGCGGCTCGCAGCCGGAAGGGCTACAGCGGTGTGGGTCTTCTGTCCCGCGAAAATCCGAGCGATCTCTCAATCGATTTGGGAGAGGAGTCCTACGATATCGAGGGCCGGTTTCAGTTGGCTAAATTTCCCGGACTCTTGCTGGCAAACGTATATTTCCCCAACGGCAGCGGGAAGGATCGCGACAATTCTCGAGTGCCCTACAAACTTGCCTTCACGCGCCGAGTTTTTGATGTTGTAGAGGCGGCGCGGCGAGAAACCGGTCTGCCGGCTTTGATCTGCGGCGATTATAATACGGCGCCACAGGCGATCGACTTGGCGCGTCCCAAGCCGAACCAGAAAACCAGTGGCTTCCTTCCGGAGGAGCGCGAGGCCTTCAGCGAACTTCTGGACCGAGGCTGGATCGATACCTTTCGGCATTTTCATCCGGAGGATGTCGCCTATAGCTGGTGGAGCCAACGCTTCGGGATCCGGGAGAAAAACATCGGTTGGCGCATCGATCATATGCTCGCTTCCGAAGACCTGATGCCCAAGGTCCGCGATGCCTGGATTCGACCAAAGATCCTCGGCTCGGATCACTGCCCGATCGGGATCGACCTCGATTTGAGCTAGAGAATGACTGGGAAGACAGCCGTTCAGCGATAGGTGCGCTTTGACGGACGAAAAGCTAGGATTTCCGGGTCTTCAGAAAAGAACGGAGGAACACCTAGTGGGTATGCTCGAAGGAAAATCCATCGCTGTTACCGGTGCGGGACGAGGAATTGGTCGCGCTGTCGCTCTGGCCTGCGCCAAGGCCGGCGCCAAAGTTGTCGTCAATGACTACGGAGTGTCGATGGACGGTAGTGAGCCGACCAGCGAACCCGCGAACGAGGTCGTCGCTGAAATCAAGGCTGCAGGTGGCGAAGCTGTTGCCAACCCGAGCTCTGTTGCGGAGATGGCGGGTGGGGAAAGCATCGTCCAGCAGGCCGTCGATACGTTCGGTACGATCGACGGCGTGGTCTGTGTCGCGGGGATCCTTCGCGAGAAAATGCTTTTCAATATGGCCGAGGAAGATTGGGATCCGGTCATCGAGACGCATTTGAAGGGGCATTTCACGCTCTTCCGGGCGGCTTCGGCAGTCATGCGCAAGCAGAAGAGTGGTTCGTTGGTGGGATTCACTTCGGGCGCTTTTGCCGGCTCCGTAGCGCAGGCGAACTATGCATCGGCCAAAGGTGGCATCGTCTCTCTGGTGCGCAGCGCCGCGGCGGGTCTGAACAAATACGGCGTGCGTGCGAACTGCATTGCGCCGACGGCCAAGACACGGATGAGCGAGAACGTCCCTTTTGCCATTCCGGATATGGGATCGGCCGAAGATATCGCGCCGATGGCGGTCTACCTCCTGTCGGACGCTGCGAGCAAGGTCACGGGCCAGGTGTACTCGGTTGCGGGAACAAAACTTGCCGTCTGGAATCAGCCCGAAGAGGTTCGCGCCGTCTATCAAGATGGCGGCTGGACGCCGGAGTCGATCGCGGAGCGTCTTGATTCGACGATCGGGCAGGAAAAGATGGGCCTTCTCGAAAAGTTGGAAATGTACGCAAAAGCGGCGGCTGCGAAGAAAAAGCCGAACGCCTGAAAAGCAAAATCTCGATGAAGAAGGGGTGGTCACGCATGCGTGTGGCCACCCCTTTTTTTTATGACTGCATCCGACTCATGAAGATTCGCTGTCGGCGCCCACCGCGATTCAGGGATCGGAAGAGGAACCCCCGAAAGAGCATGATCCAGGTCAGAAGGGCGCTGGCCACCAGGGTCGACAGGATGGTCGTCCATGGGCTGGCGGGGAGTCCTTGCATCAGGATGGTGCTGATCATGCTCAATGCATTGGTCGGGCTCAGTTGCGACATGACGACCAGGCCCCATTGCGTTTCGATGGCGAAGATGGGGCCGAGGATCAGGAACATCGGGAACAACCACTCCAGCGTGTTGGCAAGCGTAAAGCGATAGGCATCCTCGAGGAGGCCCATGCCGTCGCGCCTTCCCTGATAGATCAGCTCGGGAACCGGGTTGAAGACGACAAAGATTGCAGTCTTCACAGAGAGAATCAGCCAGAGGGAGTTGGCACTATTTTGGCCGATCATCCCGAGCACGAGATCCAGAATCCAGAAAATAAAGAGGACCGAAATCAGGGAATTGAAATACCGGCCGAAGGTGGAACCCAAACCAGCGAAGTTGACGCGTTGGTGAGAGACGGCCTCTTCCAGAATGCTCAAAAACGAACTCAACAAGGCCGCCATCGCGAGATATTGGAGAATGCCGCCCAGAAAGCCGAGACTCATGCCCAGAGTTGCGACGAGGCCGAGAAGCATCGTGTAACCCGGAATCAGCCCCACAATCCAGAAGTGTGCGACCAGACTTTTGGACCCCTCGCGGATAGCCTCGGCATACATCTGCAGGGTCGCCTTTACGAGGATCTCAAAGCGGTTCATGGGTGGAGAGCCTTTCGCAGGTCTTGCGCCAGATTCTTTTGATGAGATTCCAAGGTGCCTCCGCCGATTTCCAGAAGCTTGGCATCGCGCAGCAGACGCTCGATCGGGAATTCCGCACAATAGCCTGCGCCGCCGAATACTTGCATCGCATCGTCCGCGACCGATTTTCCGACCGGAGCACAAAACAGTTTCGCAGCATCCGATGCGATGCGGCTGCGCTTGTCGGGGTGCATTTCGCTGGCGACGCGATAGACCAAGGCTCGCGCGGCTTCGGTCCGAGCAAAGGCGTCGGACACGTAGCGCTGGATCTGGCCGAAGTCGAGAATCGACTTGCCGAAGGCTTCTCGCTCGATCGAATAATGGACCATTTCGGCCAGGCAGCGGTCGGCGATCCCCAAGCTCATGGCGGCCAGACAGATCCGTTCGATTTCCAGATTCCGCATCATATGGACGATCCCGCCGCCTTCGGTCCCCAGAAGGTTTTCTGCGGGTACGCGACATTCCTCGAAGTGGAGTTCGGCCATGGGAGACGCCCGCATGCCCATTTTTCGAAGCGGATGCCCGACCTGAAAACCTTCGGTGTCTTTTTCTACGACAAACGAGCTGATCCGGCCGTCGACCTTGGCATAGATTAGAAAGAGACCCGCATCGGGGGCGTTGGTGATATACGTTTTGCTCCCGTTGAGAATATAATGATCGCCGGATCTTTGCGCTGTGGTCTGCATCCCGAGGACGTCGGTGCCGGCACCAGGCTCGGTCATCCCCATGGCGCCGATGATCTCGCCGGATAGAGTCGGTGGCAGAAAGCGCTCGCGTTGGGAGGCATTGCCGGCCTGATATAAATTGTTCACAAACAGAAGTGCGTGCGCGAGATAAGCGAGGCAAAACCCCGGATCGCTGCGGGAGATTTCATGGTGGGCGATCACAGCGGCAGTCGCATCGAGGCCCGCGCCGCCATCGGCTTCGGGCACGGTCAGGCCCAGCAGGCCCAATTCGCCAGCACGACGAATCAGAGGCCGGTTCAGTTCCGCGCGTTCATCGAATTGCGCGGCCTGAGGCTCGACTTCCTTGCAGACGAAGTCGACGACCATTTCGCGCAAGAGACGATGCTCTTCGCTGCTTTCACGGGGGGCAAGCTGCCCGGGAAGATTTTCGCATGGTGACTCGATTGGCATCGCGAGAAGAGATAGCACAGGTTGATATGGATTGGCGAAAAATTCGGATGCCGGAGGCGATTGCTGAAGCAGGGCGAATTGTGACCGAAGCGGAACTCGTTCTGGACTTTGGAGACGAAGCCCGAGGTTGGATGCGATTCACGGTCTTTGAAGATCTTCTGTCCGGAGGTTTCTTTGCCCGGGCTCAGGATCTTGAGGACCCGCGGGTCAAAGCGACTGTGACAGCCGATACCCCCGAAGAGGCGTTTGAGGCCTGCCTGCGCGAGGCGGGGGTTTCCTTGCGTCGGGAGCGCGGACGCTAACCACGCTTGCTGGCATGGCTGGTCGCGCTCCCGCGGCAGTTGCCTTATTCGATGACGTCTTTCCAGACATCTTGGTCGTCGGCAAGAAAGGCATCCAGCCAATCGAGCAAGGGTGTGCCGTCAATCGTTTGCTCATAGAGGAAGTTACTCATCAGAACCGTATGGTTACTGCCCTTCGGGAAGTAACGGGCAAATCGGTCGCCGGTAAGGACTTTCAACTCGTCGGTGCTGGTCAGGAGCAGGCTTTCGAAACCGGGTCCCGAGAGGTCGAGGAAAAAGCGCAGCACGCCGTCTCGCTGGTAGGTGTAGAGGGCGGCACGCAGATCCTTGTCACGCTCCATCGCCCAGTGGGTCAGGAAGGTATATTGGTCGTCGCATAGAACGCAGCTGGGCGGCACCAGGCGTTCAAAGTCCCAATTCGCCAGACGGTCCTGGACATCCTGTGAAGCCTCCTTGTTCTGCACGCCGGGGCCCGAGTCGTTGAAGATGATGATCTCGGTGGACGGCAGCGCGACGCGCAGGACTCCATATCAGGAAT
>DLYX01000201.1 GCA_003447545.1 Deltaproteobacteria bacterium
CCACCTTGTAGTCCTCGCCCATCGAGCGGAACCTGGCGACGGCGTCTTCCCGCGACTCCACCGATCTCTCAATCGGCAGATTCGCTTTGGAGATTTTGCGCATCTGGTCTTCGATCGCCTCGAGATCCTCGGGCGTAAAAGCCCGCTCGAAAGCAAAATCGTAGTAGAAGCCATCTTCAATCACGGGGCCGATCGTGACCTGCGCGTCGGGAAAGAGCTGCTGGACGGCTTGCGCCATGAGATGAGCCGTCGAGTGGCGGATGAACTCGAGAGCATCGGGGGAACTCATGCCGACGGGTTCGATCTCCAGGTCTTCAGGCAGGGGCGTGACGAGGTCGAACAACTGATCGCCCGCACGAGCACCAATTGCCTTCTTGATCGCCTTGGAGGTCCTGCCGGAGCGGACAAAAGCCTCCTTCGGAGTCTCTCCCGCTCTGGCTCCGACCACCAAGCGCTCTTCTTCCCGAAAAGACTCGTCCGCCATCAGTTTCCAGCCAATTAAAAATAGGCGCGGGCGGGATTGAACCGCCGACCCCTACCATGTCAAGGTAGTGCTCTGCCGCTGAGCTACGCGCCTGTAAAACCCAATAAAAACCAGCGTATCGGGTACCAATGGACCCCGTCACTGTCAACTCGACGCGACAGCAGCCTCGGGAACGAGAGCAGGCCGGAAGATCAGGCGCGGGCTGGAGAAGGCCGCCGGGAGGCCGCTGGAACTGTGGGCAGCCACCCGCCGAGCTGGCCCCGGCTGAAGGCCGTAATCGTTTTGGCGTCCTCGATCGCGCCCGAAAGAATCATCTCGCCAACCCGAGCGACCGGCATCGCCACCACGTCGCTGATCAATTCATCCTCTTCGAGTTGCTGTTGCGCGGGATGAAGCCCTTGCGCCAAAAAGAGGTGGATCCGCTCGGTCGAATAGGCGGCCAGAGGCAGGCAGTCCCCAAGGTCTACGTACTCATCGGCGGTCACTCCAGCCTCCTCGAGCAACTCGCGACGCGCACAGTCAAGCAGGTCCTCGCCTGCTTCCAGGGTTCCTGCGGGAATCTCCCAGATCTCGCCTCCAGCTGCGTGTCGATACTGACGCAGGAGCAAAATCTCCCCGTCGGCGGTCAGCGGCAGAATGGCCGCGGCGCCAGGGTGGACGATCACTTCCAGACGAACGTCGACCCCGTTGGGCAGACAAACGTCGTGCAACTCGAAGTCAAAGACACGACCCGAGTGCAGCAGCTTCCGGTTTTTGAGGTTAGCGGCGCTCACGCCGTTCCACCCGCCGGGACCTACTCGCTCAAAACCTTCAGCGTGAAGGTCGCCTTGACGTCCTGCTCGATGCCGACGGTGAGTCGATACGTGCCAAGCTTCTTGATCGGATCCTGCAGGTCGATACGACGGCGATCGACCTCCACACCCTGCGCGGCAAAGAGCTTCTCGATGTCCATATTGGTCACCGAACCGAACAATTTGTCTTCGTCGCCGGCACGCACCTTCGTCTCGAGAACCAGACCCTCGATGCGATCCGCCTCGGCTACGGCCGCCTTGCGCTTGCGTGCACGACGGTCCTCAACCAAACGCTTCTCATGGGCGAGCGAGACAAGATTCTTGCTGTCGGCCAAAACGGCCAGACCGCGAGGAATCAGATAGTTCCGCGCATGGCCCGGTCGAACCCGAACCACATCACCCATCTCACCGAGGTGCTCTACATCGTCTCGAAGAATCACGTCCATTGGTCATACCCTCGGTTGGGCCCGATCAGGCCTGCGGCTCGGAAGGAGCTTCCGGAGCGGCTTCGGTCTCGGCGGCGGCTTCCGCTGCCGGGATCTCTGCTTCTGCTGCGGGCGCAGCCTCCTCCACCTCGCGGCGAACGCCGGCGAGTTCCAGAGGCGGACGGTCGGGGTCCACAGCGATGGTCAGGTAGCGCAAAACCGTATCGGCGATCCGCAGATTGCGCTCAACCTCGGCTACGGCCTCTCCGCCACCATGATATTCGACCACGTAGAACTGTGCCCGCTTGAGCTTCTGGATCGGATAGGCCAGCTCTCGCATGCCCCACTCGTGAACCTGAATTTCGCTACCACCCTTGCTGGTGATTGCCTGACGGGTCCGTTCGATCTGTTCCTTGACGCCATCTGCATCCAAATCAGGATGATAGGCGATTGTGCATTCGTAAGCGCGCATGTTTCCTCCGGAAGAACATCAGTGGCTAGCAATCGGACGTCGGCCTCTCAAGGCACTTTTCCGCGGACATTGACGATATTCATCGCAGATTCCGTGCCGGAGCGGCTCCAGGCGCTAATTGCGTCGACTCCGCGGGCGATGGTTTCCGAGATCTTCTCGATTTCAAGGGCGGAATACGGCTCCAAAACGAAGTCCACAACCGACATTTCAGCAGGCGGGCGGCCGATTCCCACCCGCAATCGGGGGAAAACATCCGTTCCCAGGCTCTCGATGAGCGAATCCAGCCCGCGATGACCGCCCGTGCCCCCGGACCGCTTCAATTGCAGGCGCCCCTCCTCAAGGTCCAGATCATCATGGATCACAAGGAGCGACTCGGGCGAAATCCCCTCCCGCGCCAATAAATCCCCCAGGGGTGGCCCGCTGCGGTTCATGAAAAGCTGGGGCTCGGCAAGGACCAACTCG
>DLYX01000641.1 GCA_003447545.1 Deltaproteobacteria bacterium
AAGTCCCGCCCCCGGCATTGATTAGGGTCTGGTTTCCAGGGGTGTTTCAGGGTCCCGGACTTCCATTGGCTCCCAGCCACAGGGTGCTGAGGAAATTGGCTCGTGAATCCCATTTGGAGGCTTGTTTACATTCCAAGTACCGCCCGACCGTCCTCTGGACGGAAGTGGCATCAGTCGAGCGCGGGACAAGATTTGGGCTTGATCTCGTTCGGGTTTTGCTCACCCAGATAGATCCCGATGATCTGCACCTCTTTGTCGCCGACAGCGGAGCCGACGTGGCACCAGTCGATGGCCTCGACATAGGCCTCACCCGCCGAAAAAGATCGCTTGCCTCGGCTTCCGTAGTCGACCCCCAGCGTTCCCGATATCACGTACGCGAGCAACGGAATGGCGTGCTTGTGAGGTCCGGTCTTCATGCCTGGCTCGATAGTGATCTTGAACGTCTGGATCAGAGGCGTACCAGCCGGAAATGAATATGGCTGGCCGAGAACGGTCTTCGATGCCTCCTCTATGGGGATCGGTTCGGCACGGATGGCCTGATAGGGCTCGGGACCCGATTGGTGATCGATGGCAACGGCTGTGGAAGCGCTCGAAGCGACGATCACCAGGATCGCAAAGCGAATAATGAGGTTGCGGTCTTTACGAATCATCTGCTCTCTTTTCCATGTTTCGAGTCCATGCGTCGAGTCGTCGGATTATTTGGACGCGAATGACGAAGCCGTGCTTTGCGTGGGTGTCGAAGCCGAGCCGTTCGTAGAATTCATGAGCTCCGTCGCGGTGGGTGCCAGACATCACCGTATAACAATTCGCGCCCCAACAGCAGTCGAGCATCGCCCTCAGAAGTGCCGAGCCCAGCCCTTCACACCGACGGTCGGGCGCCGTCCATACGTTTTCAATCACGGAGTACGGGCGGCCGCCTCGTTGAGATTGGGGACGACGACGGCGTTATATGTCGACAGGAGCGGTAGCCCATCGAAGGCTCCCGGCGGGATTCCCGGGGCTATGCTGAAATTATTCTACCAAGACATGTGCGGGCAAGTGATGTGATGGATTTGATTGAATCAATCCTTTTATTTGGGAGCCCTGTTTATGCGTCCGGCTGCAGTTGAAGCCCGTTTAGAAATTGCAGCAACAGTTCATCGCTGCAGGCGCGAAAGTTTTTGCTGCCGGGTTTGCGAAAGAGTCCACTAAATTCACCGCGAGACAGCTTTGCACCACCTTTTTCAAATTTCATCTGCATGTCATCTTGCTGAAGGTTGAAAGCAATCCGCAGTTTTTTGAGGACTTCGTTGTTCGAAATATCCCTCTCGTCGAGACTCGGAGGCTCTCCGTCCTGGCGCGGACCCCGCTTCGAAAGAATCAGGCCTTCGAGTACGCATCGCATTTGCTCATTGCTGCATTCGGCTAGTAACTCAGCTGACGGGCCTGCGGCCAAGGGTCGATCGCAAAGTTGGAATAGCCCGCATAAATCCTGCTCACTCAGCGTGAGAGCCCGACATATAGTTTGTAGTAACGCGTTGTTCTCCATGCTGGGGAGTAGTCTTAATGGAGTCCGAGACAACTTGACAGTCTCTCCACCTCCGCCAGAGCAGAGGCCCAGTTGCCAGGCACGATCGGAGCAGGTGCGGCTGCGACTCTCAGGTGGCCGTGGCCCGGTCTCGGTTATCGCCAGCCCGGAGGAAACTCCGATTTTAGTCGAATCCGCTCATGTCTGCATCCCGACGCTTTGGCCCGAGCCTTCGAACAGGTAGAGCAGGGAAGCGATCCGGAGGCCCGATGCGTGTCGACTATGCCCAGCTGAACAAGACTATCGTTGCACTGCTTCAACGCGAGACCGATGAGGTCGCCATCATGGCGACGTTGGCCTGCGAGGTGCATCATAGCGACGATCGTTTTGATTGGACCGGGTTCTACCGAGTCACTGCGGGGGAGTTGCTGAAAATCGGTCCCTACCAGGGCGGTCACGGCTGTTTGGTCATCCCCTTCGCCCGGGGCGTCTGTGGCGCGGCAGCCCGGACCGGTCAGGTGCAGTTGGTGCCCGATGTCGAGGCATTCCCGGGCCATATCGCCTGTGCCGCCTCGACGCGGTCGGAATTGGTGCTGCCGGTCCGCAGCGGGGCGGGGCACCTCGTCGGCGTCCTGGACATCGACAGCGATCAGCCTGACGCCTTCACACGAGAGGACGCCGACCAATTGGCGGACATCCTCTCAATCAGCTTCAGAAACTCAAAGCCGGACGGTCCGTTATAGGTGACCAAATCGTCCTCCAAATCCGGTTTCGCGTCCATACGAGCCCTTTCCGGAACTCGTTTTCGATCAAATTGCCGCCGCAGTCGGATGTCCGTCCGAAACCGCTGCAACGGGCGATCTGCCCTCGATCCTCCAGACCCGCCAATCGGAGGGGGCGACAGGTGGCAGTCGGCCTGTCGTTGGTTATCGATGAGTTGATGCGGATTTTCGCCTTTCTTCTGAGCTTGCTTCTGGCGGCCTGTACCGAAGGTGGTGCCGACAGGAAACCTTCGGGTTTAAGTCGTCCCTCGCCGGACCAGCCATTTGCTCTGGATCCATCGCGTCTCGATCGCCCGGTACCCCTCTTTCCTGCCAATGACATGGACCGCGATCCGCAGAAACGGGCGTACTTCGGCGACCTTCATGTCCATACAAAATGGTCGATGGACGCTTTTATCTTTGGCGGTACCGTAACCCCGGACGAGGCCTACCTGTACGCCCAAGGCGAGGCCCTGGCGCATCCGGCCGGGTTTACCATGCAACTCCGGGAGCCTCTCGATTTCTATGCCGTCACTGATCATGCGCTTTTTCTGGGCTTGAGTGCGGCAGCTGCCGACCGGGAGCACCCGTTTTCCAGCTATCCGGCAGCGGAGCCGCTACACGACCTGAATCGGGATGGGAATCGGACCCTTTTATCCATTCCGGGACGGCTGGGCTTGTTCTCCAAATTTGTGCCCGGAGTCCTCGATGGGCTGCGCGACGAGTCGATTCCGCAAGACGACGTAGCGGCCATCAGCAAAAGCGCCTGGCTGGATATCGTCACGGCCGCAGACGCGCATTATCAGCCTGGTTCGTTCACCACCTTTGTTGCCTATGAATATACTTCCGGC
>DLYX01000176.1 GCA_003447545.1 Deltaproteobacteria bacterium
AGGCGAGCTGCGCTCGACGGTGGCCAATGCCTGGGGGCTCTCGACGGGAGTGGTCGTGGCAGGCGGTGCGGGCGATAATGCAGCGGGTGCGATCGGCGCCGGCGTCGTACGTCCCGGCCAGGGGCTCCTCTCCTTGGGAACATCGGGTGTCTTCCTGCTCGCCGGAGACCGTTTCGCGCCCAGCCCGAGCACAGCATCGCATGCCTTTTGTCATGCCTTGCCGGGGGCATGGGTGCAGACGGCGGTGCTTCTATCCGCAGCCAGTTGTCTCTCCTGGGTCGCACGGGCAACCGGTGGGGAGACGGAAGCGGTGCTTCTGGCCGAGCTCGAGGAGAGGGCATCGTCCTCTCGAGTTCTTTTCTTGCCATATCTGTCGGGTGAGCGAACTCCGTGGAATGATCCCGAGTTGCGCGGCGCCTTTGTGGGCCTTTCTCATGATACGACGCGCAGCGATCTGGTGCAGGCGGTCCTCGAAGGCGTGGCATTCGCTTTTGCCGACGGACAAGAAGCGCTTCTCGCAGCCGGGGGCGTTGTGGATTCGATTCTGGTTTCGGGCGGCGGCGCACGCAGCCTCTATTGGGGCCGAATTCTCGCGAGCGCGCTTGGTCAGCCCCTGCAGTACCCCGAGGGGGCCGAGATGGGACCGAGTCTCGGAGCGGCTCGTTTGGCGCGGATGTCCGTGAGCGGCGAGGCGGCTGTCGATGTATGTCCGCTCCCGCCCATTGCCAGCGAAGTCCGACCGGACCCTGATCTCGCCTCGCTCTACGAGAGTCGACGACGCCTGCACCGGGATGCACTTGCCGGCCTCCGAGAGCCCATGCACGAGCTTTTGGAGCGATAATGGAACTGGATTTTTTACTGTTGGCTCTCGTGGGTATTTTCGCCGGCTTCATGAATACACTTGCCGGCGGGGGGTCCTTGCTGACGCTCCCGGCCTTGATGCTGTTTGGTTTGCCCGCGGATTTTGCGAACGGCACCAATCGGGTTGCCGTTCTGGCGCAGGCATTGGCTAGCGTGACGTTTTTCGATCGCGAAGGAAAATTCGACCGGCGAGGTCTGGGCCCCCTCCTGGTGCCTGCCTTGTTGGGGGCCTCGGTGGGGGCCGCGTCAGCCTCCCAGATTCCGGCTTCGTACTTGAAGCCGATTCTGCTTCTGGTCATGACGACGATCGCTCTGACCATGCTCTTTGCTCCGAAGCTGATCGCCCCCGAACCGACCGATGAGGCACCCCGAGCGCCCGACAAGAAGAGTTTCATCACTTTCTTTGCGATCGGCCTCTACGGCGGGTTTGCGCAGGCGGGCGTCGGTATTTTTCTGCTCGCGGGGCTTGGCGGTCTGCTCCGATACGATCTGGTGCACGCGAATGGGATGAAGAGCGCGATCGCTGCCGCTTTCACGGCGCTCTCGCTGCTGATTTTTCTCGCCGCGGGGCAGGTCGAGTGGTTGCCGGGACTCGCACTGGCAGCGGGTATGGTCCTCGGTGCCAGAGTCGCGGTTTTTCTCGCGATCAAGAGTGGCAACGTCTTGTTGCACCGGATCGTACTGGTCCTGGTTTTGATCAGCTGCGGGGCGGCTTGGTTGAATTGACCCGCGGGGACCCCGGCTCCTGACCGGGTTCAGTCGAAAATTTGGCTGCTTTCGCCGATCGAGGGGTTGTCGCCGACATCATCAAGTCCTTCGCCCGCCGGAATACCAACCGAGCCGATCGACGGAGCGTCCCCCGCATCGGGAATATTCTCACCAGCGGGAATTCCGACGGAACCGATCGAGGGCGCATCGCCGGCATCGGGCTCGGCAATCACACCTGGGGCCGCGAGGGTCCCGTCGCGACCCATATCGCCGTCGAAGGTTCCGAATTCACCATCTTGTGCCCCAGCGAGCGGTGCCGTCAAAAAGCTTCCGGCGAACAGAACTGCTGCCAAAAGAGGAATCCAGCCAAGAAATCGAGTCTTCATCTATCCGGCATCTCACGCGCACCCGTCAGGAGCAAGCGTTGCCGACCACGCTCCCCACAAGGGTCCACCAGCTTTGTCGAAGATCGGCGTTGCTGTTAGAAATTATTGGTGCCTGTTGCTCAAAGTTGCCTGAAGCCTCTCCTGTTTTCGCGTCCCGTCGCTCTCGACCCCGGTCCTATGCTCCGGGCTCGGGATTTGCTGGGGAAGATTGCGCTTTCATCTTGTGCGCTATGCCTGAGCGGCCTTCTTCTCGCTCTGCCCGCCGGGGCGGAGGACTCGATCGCGGCGGATGTTGCCAGTCCTGCAACTGCTCCTGCCGCTCAACCTGCCGCTCAACCTGCCGCCAAACCTGCGGCTGGTTCCGCGGGAGATATGGCGGTTGCACCGCCTGCCGGCTCGCGGGTTGTTGTCGTCGAGGCGTTCAATACCGACCTCCTCGACCTTCTGCGAAATTCCGATTCGCTGGACCAGAAGGGGCGCAGCGCAGCGCTGCAACCTTCGCTGCAGGAAAACTTTGATCTCGGGTTCATGGCACAGAAAGTTCTGGGTCGTGGTTGGAAGCAGCTCACCCCCGAGCAACAGGCGATTTGGCGGGAGAGCTTTGCCGGGCTGATGACCGAGAACTACGCCGGGAGATTTGTCGGTTGGTCCGAGCAATCCTTTACCACCGTCGAGGAGTCCGAGGCGGGGCATGGAACTTTTCTGGTCCGAACCATATTGCACGTCCCCGGAGATGATGATGTCGCTCTGGACTATCGGCTTCGCGAAACTCCCGAGGGCTGGCGCGTGATCGACGTCTTCCTCAACGGCACTGTCAGTGAGCTGGCTTTGCGACGTGCGGAGTACTCCGGAGTTCTTAAAAGAGATGGTTTTGATGCGTTGATCGCGGCGGTTGACGGCAAACGCGATGAACTCGCGGCCTCCGCTCCCTAGCGGTGGTCTTCGCGGCGTGACCAGATAGCCGACTCACGATCCTGGCCGTAGGCGTTGCGCAGCGACGTGTAGTAATCGATCGAAGATTCCTCCAGAGCGCTCATGTTTCGTGCGTGACGTTCGCGCAAGGCGA
The DNA here is from genome assembly GCA_003447545.1 of Deltaproteobacteria bacterium. Classification (GTDB taxonomy): domain Bacteria; phylum Desulfobacterota; class Binatia; order UBA12015; family UBA12015; genus UBA12015. The sequence goes on from DLYX01000176.1 coordinate 3,022, forward strand.
TGCCGTGCCCGGTGCCCTGAAAAGTCGTGTAGACGATATACTCGGTGGGGCCGAGGAGCCAGAAGGTTGGCCGCAGAAACAGATCAACGATCAGGCCGGTCGAATCCCGCAGGTTGTTCGGCCCCATCAGGGGGAGAACGACATATGGGCCCGATGGTACCCCGGCGAGAGCCATGGTCTGTCCGAAGTCCGAGTTATGACCGTCCATGTCGAAAATGACGCGCGCGGGATCGAAAAGTCCGGCGACTCCGATGGTTGTATTGACCAGGAATCGGGAGAATGTGATCGCAGCATCGTCCCATTCGCGTTGGAGAAGATCGTTGACAAAGGTTGCCGGCTCGCCGAGATTTTCGAAAAAATTCATCACGGACAGCTTCGCCTGCTTCGGGAGGCTCTGCCCGTAGACGTTCGTTACCGGTCGCAGAAACCAGGTGTCCATGCCCTTGTTGAGTTGATGCGTTCGGCGATTCACGGATTCCCATGGATCAGGGACGTCCTGGCTGCTGGTCGCATCTTCGGGCCAGTCCTCATCGAAGAGCGGGTCGTATTCCGTATCCGGTGCGGTGGCCGCGCCCGCGGGAGCCGCCGATGGAACAGTGGACGGTTCACACGCCGCACGTTTCGGAGCACTGAACGTACCGGCGACGATGATCATCGTGAGCAGTATCAGTCGCCCGAATGGAGTTTTTCTCGCGATCACTCCCAAAGCTTAGGGGTTGTTCGGGAGTGAATCCATAGGCAGCAGAACCGGCCAAGCTGTCGGCGGCATGCTAGGGTTCGACCGTGCAAGCGGAACAGGGCAGATTTCAAAGGGGTCTTTTGGCGTGGGCTGACGGGGTCACGCGTCACGCGCGGAGCATCGTTTGGGGCAATCTGGCTTTGAGCCTGATTCTTGCGGCCTATGCGGCCATGAACCTGGGGGTGAATGCGGACAATATGCGCCTGCTGGATCCGGATTTACCCTTCCAGCAAGCCGCAGCCGGTTTTCAGGAGAATTTCAGTTCCCTCGATGATTCTCTCCTGATCGTGATCGACGCTCGCTCGGGCACGCAGGCGCAGGAGAGCGCCGATCTCCTAGCGGCCGCACTCGCCGAGCAGACGGACCTCTTCACGGGCGTCTTCGAACCGGGTTCCGGAGGTTTTTTCGAGCGCCACGGGCTGCTCTATCGATCACCCGACGACCTCGAGGCTTTCGCGGACCAGATGGCCGCCTACCAGCCAATACTTGCAGAACTCTCGCGTGATCCCAGCCTGATGAATCTGACCTCCATGCTCGAGCGCGGGTTTGCGGAGGGCGTCGGGGGGGACGAATCAGCGACCGAATTCTCGGGGATCTTCGATCGTATCGGGGATGCTTCGGTCGAGGTCTTTGCGGAGTACCCGG
>DLYX01000456.1 GCA_003447545.1 Deltaproteobacteria bacterium
CTCGGGCTTCTGTTCCCGCAACGATTCGGCAAGACCGCTCAGGTCCAGCGGCTCGATCTCGTCGCCGTTGGCGGCGATACGACCACCGACCTCCAGCCGCAGCGACTCGGGCACCAGAGGCTCTGCCCGGTCGACGCTGAGGTCATAGAGGTCCGGGCGGCGTTGCCTGCCGATTTCGATCACGTCGCGAAAACCACGGTTGGTGATCAAGGCGGTGCGCGCCCCGCGGCGCTCGAGCAAGGCGTTGGTCGGCACCGTGGTCCCGTGGCGGAGTTCGCCCAGACCGAAACTGCCGACATCGTTCAGTGCCTCCCATGCCGCCCGCGTTCCGGCAGCCGGATTCTCGGGTGTCGAGGGCACCTTGGCGCAGCGCACCTCGCCCTGATCGGTGATCCCCACCGCATCAGTGAAGGTTCCCCCCGAATCAATCCCTGCACGCATCGGCACGAGTGATAGTCTAGCGCATACCCGGCACAGTTTCCTCACCGACCACCAAGTCCGGATATGTCGAGGGATGCTTCAGGAGCGAGGGCCCCGAACTTCCCCCTCGAACCGAGAACCCGAACACTTGGGAGTGCCGCTATTTTTGCAGATCCGGTGCGTAGGATCCGGCGGCGTAGGCCTCACAAAAGGCGTCCTGGTCGCCCTGATAGACCGGATCGAGTTCGATGAGCGCTGGCCGCACCGGGCCCCAGACGCTACCGGCAAAGGCCGTATCGCCCAGATCCTTGACCACCAGCACCAGATCCAGGCCAGGGTGGCCAACAATCAGTTGACCCCCATAACCGAGAGCCGACCAGCTGCCGACATCATACTCCTGCTCGCAACTCCACTCGGAGGTGTAGCCGCAATCGGTCGACTCGGAGATTCCGTGCGGGTATTCCTCAGCAGGCCAGATCGCAGCCGGCGAGCACGCATCCAGAGGATTGTTAAAATACGCGCCGCCAAGAATGCCGCCAAAGTTGTAGTTGGAATTCGAACTCAGCCACGTCAGGTAGCCGTAGGCGGTGTTGGAATCCTCGAGGCCCGGGTGCGTGATCTTGTCGATCCACTCCGGACTCAACAAACGCTCGCCCGCCCAAACTCCGTCGTTCACGATCAAAAGACCCAGCCGGCCCATATCGCGTACGGTCGAGTCCCAGGAATAGGCGAGAATTTTATCCGGGCTGCCATCCGACCAGACCGAGTTGTTCATCCCCAGAGGTTCGAACAAAAACCTCTGAGCAAATTCCTCGAGGTTATTTCCCAATCGTTCCGGATCTTGGGCGATCACGGTATTCATCACATCACTGAGCCGATTAATCTCGCGGTTACCATTTGCATCGTAATCGTGAGGTCGGCTGCCGGGACGCAGATCCTCATTATAAGCAACCATCGACAGAACATGGCCGATCTTTGCCTCCGGATTAAAGCTGAAATCGTCCAACCAATGATCCACTCGGTCGGAGTCCTTCAACGGCCCGGTCTTGCGGCCATTGCGTACGAAATCCCTCGATTGGTATTCCACCATGCCCATCACGACCGCGCTGAGGGTCTTGGTGGTGGAATAGACTTCGCTCGGTGCGTCCCCGCCATCGGGATAATATTCGTGGCAGAGTTTGCCGTAGCGGATCACCGCCCAGGGGCTATCCAGAAGGGCATCGGCTTGCGCGAGAAGGTCCGGATCCAACTGACAATCCTCGGCGACAGCCGAGGGTGCGACCAACTCCCAGGCGCCCTGCCCCGGGCCCTTGGTTGCCGGCAGGTTTTCGGAACTGCTGCCGCTGCAAGCGGCCAAAAAATCGATGCGGCGATCAATGAATAGATGGGGGTATTCATCCTCTCGTTCTTGCGCAAAATTCTGCCAACGACAAGCCGAATGCACGCGGTCTGTTCCCCAGATCAAGCGAGAAAAGTCATCAAAAAAGCTCAGGCTATGCCACCTCGCATGCAGACTGCTTTCTCCGTATAAGTGGGAGGAAATCCCATGGAGAAAAGCTATCCCATTATTTCCGCCGACGACCACGTAAACCCCCCGCCTTTGATGTACGGCGAGCGCCTGCCGCCCAAGTGGCGCGCACGCGCCCCGCGCGTGGAGGAACATAAAGGCCGCGAAAGGCTCGTCTTTGAAGGAACGTCCCGACCCTTCATCGCATTGGATGCCGCGGCCGGTGTCGACGCAAAGGATATCCGCTTGCTGGCACGCACCAAACAGGAGGGGCGCAAAGGGGGTTGGGACCCCGATGCTCGGATCGAGGATATGGATTTCGATGGCGTCCATGCGCAAGTCCTCTTTGGCAGCGGCTCGGGCGGCGGCGTCGCGATTCAATGCGAGGATCGCGCCCTGCGGTTTGCGATGATGCGGACCTACAACGACTGGATCGCCGAGTTTTGCCTGCGCTACCCGAGCCGACTGATCGGTATTGGCGAAATTCCCGCCTGGGATATCGAGCTTGCCGTGGCTGAAACGGATCGCTGCGCGCAAATGGGTTTACGCGGCGTCCTGCTTCCGGCAGTCCCCGCCTACCGCGAATCCCCTGCAGAAGATCAGCCCTATACCTCGGATGTTTACGAACCATTATGGGAGGCTCTTGCCGAGCGTTCCATGCCGATTCATTTCCACCTCGGTACCCGCCCGATCACACGCGGTCTGGATCACGACGTGATGGTCAATATCAGCGTCAACAAGTCCGCGATGTCAGAACCGCTGGCAAGTTTCATCCTCTCGGGGGCCCTTCAACGCCATCCGAATCTGAAACTGGTCTCGGTGGAAAGCGGCATCGGTTGGATGGCTTTTTTAATTCCCTGGATGGATCTGGTCTGGGAAAAACATCGGCATCATACCAAGTCGGAGTTGATCGAAAAGCCGAGCTTCTATTTTCATCGCCAGGTCTTTGCGACCTTCATCGATGATGTTGTCGGGATCCGCAATCGCGACATCATCGGGGTCAACAACATCCTGTGGTCGAGCGACTACCCCCATGTGAATAGTTCGTGGCCGACCTCACGGGAATATATCGAGAAGCATTTCGCCGATGTGCCCCAGGCAGAGGCACGGCGGATGACCTGCGAGAATACAGCCGAGCTCTATGGAATCGCTCTCGACTGATACACCGCCCTCCGCCTTCCGGGAGCCACTCCGATCGCCGCTCATTGACATCAACAGCAAACGTCGCGAACGTCATCTCCATGCGAGACCAGATTGCGGCCGCGCGCCCTGAGGGATGGCGCGAACATCTCCACGAGATCATCTTCGAGGCTGATACTCGCGCAGGCCGCGTCTTTGATACCTCATTGATCCTCGCCATCATCGCAAGTATCGCCGTGGTGAGTCTCGACACTGTCGAGAGCATCGCGAACAGACACCACTCGCTGCTTACCGCCGCTGAATGGTTCTTCACGATCCTCTTCTCGATCGAATATTTACTGCGCCTGATCTGCGTCCAGAATCGACTTCGCTACGCGACCAGCTTCTTTGGTATCATCGATCTCTTCTCGGTCCTGCCTACCTATGCGAGCCTTCTGCTGCCGGGAGCC
>DLYX01000341.1 GCA_003447545.1 Deltaproteobacteria bacterium
GGGCTCCAGGAGCACACTCGGCATTCCGCGCGGCGTCCCCAGGGTCGGCGGCATCGGAGTCGCGCCCGTCATAATCGCCTGACCGCCAAACATCACTCACGAAGTCGTATCCCGGCAAAACGCGCGACTTCAGGTCAGGGTGTTCGGCGCGCAAGCCGGAATCCAGAACGGCGACGATGATATCAGACGATCCAGTCGTGATTTCCCACGCTTGAGGCGCTTGAATTCCGGCGACAGGATCATGCAGCGGCCATTGGTCGGCGTAGAGCGGATCGTCGGGATCGTTTTGAAATCGGCCCCGAACAGCGGGCACGACCCAACTCACGGAATCGTCAGCCCCGATTCTCTCGGCGATTGCCTGGACGGAAGCAACGGGCATCCGCTGGAAGAGTCGGATCACCCAAGCACCTCCCGACATCGGTCGTTCGATATAGAGAGGAACCCCGGCTCGACGGATCAGAGATTTTTTATCTTGAGCGGGGAAGTCGTTGTTGCGGTCGGAAAGGTCCCGCAGTCGGGGGCTTCGGAAGAGGATGACCAACCTGTCGAGAGTCTGGCGGCCCTCGGTTGTCGGGTCGTAAATGGATGGTGGTGGCCGGTCGACGTACAAGACGTCCGGGTGCGCGCGGAGTCTGGTCAGAATCGTTTCGCGTGTCGGTCCATCGTCGTCGGTCTCGGGAAGGTGGATCAGGTGAGAGCCATCGCGTTGTATCGGACCGGCGACGAGTCTGACGCCGGCGGTCGTCTGGAGAGCTTCCAGCTGCTCGGGGTCAAGTGCGATCCGTCGCAGGTCGGCGTCGCGATGGGAATGGCCTCGCATCAGGAGAACAATGCTGTCTTCGTCTGCGGCAGAAGCTGGCGCGGCGCAAAGAAGGAAGCACAAAAAGAAAAGGATCCACACAAGTGAATCCTTCCTTTTCCGGCGCTGCTTGTCGAGTTGGCTTTTTCGAAGCCGCGATCAGTTTGCGGAAATACCCGCCACGCTTGCGCGGTTTTGGGCCCTTCTCAGCGAGGCCAGGCAGTCATCGTGCTCCGGTGTTCCCGGAAGCAATTCTTCGATTCCTTCCAGAGCGGCTTCCTCGGCGACCCGGGCGCGGTCGACATCAATATCGTCGCGACGCTCGGCTGCATCGGCGAGAACGGTTATGGAATCGTCCAGAACTTCGGTGAGCCCGCCGGAAATCGCCACAAAATCATCCTTGCCCTCGGCACGATAGCGCAGGACGCCGACGTCGAGCGAGGTGAGGAAAGTAATATGTTGCGGAAGAATGCCGAATTCCCCATTGGTGCCCGGCGCATAGACCTCCTCGACTTCCTGATCGAGAACGGCCCTGTCCGGTGTGACGATCTGCAAACGCATGATGATTTCCGGTTACCCTTCGGTGAGAGTTTTTGCCTTCTCGATGGCTTCTTCGATGGTACCAACCATGTAGAAGGCCTGTTCGGGGATATCGTCGTACTTGCCCGAGCAGAGCTCCTTGAAGCCGGAGATCGTATCGGCCAGCTTGACGTATTTGCCACCGAAGCCAGTGAAGCTTTCCGCGACAAAGAAGGGCTGGGAGAGAAAACGCTCGACCTTGCGAGCACGAGAAACGACGAGCTTGTCTTCCTCGGAGAGCTCGTCCATTCCCAAAATGGCGATGATGTCCTGGAGATCCTTGTAACGCTGCAGGATTTCCTGAACATCACGTGCGACCTGGTAGTGCTCTTCTCCGAGAATATTGGGGTCGAGGATTCTTGAGGTGGAATCGAGAGGATCGACGGCCGGATAAATTCCACGCTCGGAGATGGCACGCGAGAGAACGGTTGTTGCGTCGAGGTGAGCGAAAGTGGTCGCCGGCGCCGGATCGGTCAGATCATCGGCGGGGACGTAAATCGCCTGCACGGAAGTGATCGAGCCTTTACGGGTCGTGGTGATTCGTTCCTGCAGTTCGCCCAAATCGGTGGCCAGAGTCGGCTGGTAGCCGACGGCGCTGGGCATGCGGCCGAGCAGGGCCGAGACCTCGGAGTTGGCCTGGGTGAAACGGAAGATATTATCAATGAAGAGAAGTACGTCCTTGCCTTCTTCGTCACGGAAATGCTCGGCCACGGTGAGAGCCGAGAGTGCGACACGGGCGCGAGCACCCGGAGGCTCGTTCATCTGGCCGTAGACCAAAGCGGTTCGGTCGATGACTCCGGACTCCTTCATTTCCAGCCAGAGGTCGTTACCTTCGCGAGTTCTTTCGCCGACGCCGCCAAACACGGAGTAACCACCGTGTTGCTTGGCAACGTTGTTGATGAGCTCCATGATCAAAACGGTCTTGCCGACTCCGGCGCCACCGAACAATCCGATCTTTCCGCCTCGTGAGTAAGGTGCGAGAAGGTCGACAACCTTGATTCCGGTTTCAAAAGCCTGCACCTCGGTGGCCTGATCGATGAACTCGGGGGCGGGTTGGTGAATGTCGCGGTGGACAGTTGCCGCGACAGGGCCGGCCTCGTCCACGGGCTTTCCGAGGACGTTCAGAATGCGACCGAGGGTACCCTCGCCTACGGGAACCGAAATCCCCGAGCCGGTATCCTTGGCCTCAATGCCTCGAGTCAGACCTTCCGTCTCGTCCATCGCGATGCAGCGGACGGTGCGTTCGCCCAAATGCTGTGCGACTTCGACAATGAGGTTCCCCTCTTCATCACCGAGAGCCGGGTTGGTAATGGCCAGAGCGTTGAAGATATGGGGCAAGGTGCCCTCGGGGAACTCAACGTCCACCACGGGACCGACGACCTGTGTAATGCGACCAATGTTGTTCGACATTTGTTTTTCCTGATTCCTAACCGTTTAGAGCCTCGGCTCCGCTGATAATCTCCATGAGTTCGGTTGTGATCTGCGCCTGACGCGCACGGTTCATTTCCAGAGTGAGCCGTTCGATCACTTCCGAGGCGTTTCGGGTGGCCGAGTCCATCGCCGTCATTCTCGCGGCGAGTTCACTGGCACCCGCTTCGAGGAGTGCGTGGAGAACACGCACTTCAATCAAGCGGGGGAGAAGAGTTGCGATGATTTCCAGAGGGTTGGGTTCGAAGATGTAATCGTGTCCACTCTGTGAACCGGGTTCGTCTTCCTCTGCGGCCCGCAAGGGAAGAAGTTCCTCCACTGCAGGTGTTTGGGTCATCGTCGATTTAAAAGCTGAGTAGACAATGCGGACATCGTCTATCTCGCCTTCGAGAAACATTCTTTGTGCTTGCCGGGCGATATCGCGAGCGACGGTCGGTGCGTCCTGGACGGCGGGCATCCCGACGGACTCGCGAGCGGTCACCCCGGTATGCTTCAATGCGTCCACGCCCTTGCGGCCCACCACATAGTACGAGAGCTCTTCTTCTCGGGTTGCGGTGAACTTTTCCAGATCGCGAAATAAGTTGGCGTTGTAGCCGCCGCATAAACCGCGGTCGCTCGTCACAAAAATGATCATCAGCCGCTTGCTCTGCTCGGGAAGCTGCATCAAGGGATGCTGGGTCTCTCCCGCTGCACGACCGAGAAGGTGGTGCACCATTCCCTCCAACTTTTCCCCGTAGGGTCGCGAAGAGAGAGCGGCGGCCTGAGCGCGACGCAGCTTGGCCGCCGCAACCATCTTCATGGCTTTGGTGATCTTCTGCGTGTTCTTGACCGTAGCTACGCGCTTACGGATGGCCTTCAGATTCGCCATTTATTTCACGAAAACGTTCTTGAAGTCCGCGATGACTTTTTCGAGGCGACCCTCGAGCGCATCATCGAGTTTGCTCTGTTCCCGAATATCATTCAGGAGCGACTCGTCCTTGGTCTCCGTGTAGGCGTAGAGCTCACTTTCGAACGCAGCCAGATCGGATTCGTTGATATCATCGAGGAAACCGCTGTTGGCGGCGAAGATGATCATGATCTGCTTCTCGACCGGGAGAGGCTCGTATTGCTTTTGCTTCAGGATCTCGATCAGTCGGCTACCACGCACCAATTGTTGCTGCGTGGCTGCGTCGAGATCGGATCCGAATTGCGCAAAGGATTCCAACTCACGAAACTGGGCCAGATCGAGTCGCAGGGAGCCGGCGACTTGCCGCATACCCTTCACCTGCGCCGAACCACCGACGCGAGAAACCGAGATACCCGGGTTCACCGCGGGCCGCACGCCTGAGTTGAAGAGATCAGTTTCGAGGAAGATCTGACCATCGGTGATCGAAATCACGTTGGTCGGGATATAGGCAGCGACATCACCTTCCTGGGTTTCAATAATCGGAAGAGCTGTCAGCGAGCCACCGCCCTCGGCGTCGGACATTTTGGCGGCGCGTTCGAGGAGACGGGAGTGAAGATAGAACACATCTCCCGGGTAGGCTTCGCGGCCCGGAGGACGTCGGAGCAGAAGGGAGAGCTGGCGGTAGGCAACGGCCTGCTTGGAGAGATCATCGTAAATGACCAGTGCGTGCTGACCATTGTCTCGGAAGTATTCGCCCATCGTGCATCCCGTATAGGGTGCGATGAACTGAAGTGGTGCTGACTCCGAGGCGGTGGCGGCGACAACGATGGTGTACTCCATCGCGCCTTCTTTGGTCAGACGGTCCACAACCTGCGCTACGGTGGACCGTTTCTGGCCGACAGCAACGTAGATACAGGTAACGTCTCCACCCTTCTGGTTCAGAATGGTGTCGATCGCGACAGCGGTCTTGCCGGTCTGGCGATCGCCAATGATCAGCTCGCGCTGGCCCCGACCGATGGGAATCAAGGCATCGATTGCCTTCAAGCCGGTCTGCATGGGCTCGGTTACAGGCTGGCGCTTGACGATGCCTGGCGCCTTGATTTCAATTCGGCGATTCTGGCCCGAAGAGATCTCGCCCTTGCCATCGATGGGTTGACCGAGAGCATTGACCACACGGCCACGCAGCTCCGGACCGACGGGTACCTCGGCAATGCGGCCGGTTCGTTTGACTTCATTGCCCTCCCCGACTTCGTGAGCTTCTCCAAAGAGAGCGGCACCGACGTTGTCTTCGTCAAGGTTCAGAACCATGCCGTAGATATTGTTGGGGAATTCCAGCAGCTCACCCACAGCTGCGCGTTCGAGCCCGTAAATACGAGCAATGCCGTCACCGGTCGAGAGAACGGTTCCGGTTTCCCGCACTTCGAGGGACTTTCCGTATTCCTCAAGCTGCTGGCGGAGGATGTCGCTGATTTCTGCGGCGCGAATCGCCATCTCGTGATTCTCCTTAACTTGTCCTGAATTCAGGCTTCCCGGCAAATTGCTCCGGGACCCCATGCATTTGGTTCAGCTGGCGCCCTCTCCTCGGGTGAGGGCACGTGCGAGCTCGACAAGCTGCGTGCGTACGCTGCCGTCATAGACTCGACCTTCGATTTCTACCGTAAGTCCGCCGACCAGGGATGCATCGGTTTCGGTGTTGAGGAGGACCTCCAGGCCGTGTGCCTTGGAGAGTCCGGAACGAATTTCTTCTGTACTCGCATCGGGAAGCGGGCGAGCGGTTCGAAGCTCACCGCGGACGCGACCGAGCTCCTTGTCGACAAGGTCTCGATAGGAACGATCGATGCCGACAATTTCATTGATGCGATGGTTCGCGACCAGCAGGGCGAGAAAATTTTGCGTCAGTTCCGAGAGCTTCAGGGAAGCAGAGAGCTCGGCGAGTAGTTTGTCTCGGGCATCGGCGGCGATAATCGGGGATGCGAGAGCCGCTCCGAGTTCCGGATCCTGAAGCCATTCAGAGGCGGACGCGAGTTCTCCGGCGACTTCCTCGAGGCGATTCGCGCTCCGGGCTGCCCCGGCCAGTGCGCGCGCATAGCGCTTGTCGAGAGCACCATTCATGATCCGGCCTCCGTGTCCTTCAGGAATTCGCCAACGAAGCGCTTCTGGTCGTCGTCGGACATTTCGCGGGTCACGATTTCGCCGGCAACCTTGGTGATGAGATGCGCGCTTTCTTCTTGCAGGGATCGCTTTGCTCGCGCGACCTCCTGGTCGGCCAGGAGGCGGGCATCCTTCCGCAGGCGATCTGCCGTTGCCTCTGCGTGAGCGAGAGCCTTGGCTGCCTCGCGTCGGGCGATTTCCAGAAGCTCCTCACGGGCCTTGGCTGCTTCGGTCTCGAGTGAGGCCATCTTGCTTTCGAAGTCGGCCTTCAAGGCTTCGGCCTCGCTCTTGGCGGTTGCTGCTGCTTCCAGCGCCTGAATCGTTTCCAGGCGGCGGGTCTGCAGGTACTCGACAACGAAGGGCCAGGCGAACTTCCAGAGAATGAGTACGAAGATCCCGAAGTTGGCGAAGCCCCAAAGGGTCATCGACCAGCTGGCTTCGTGGCCCCCGCCCCCACCGGCAGCGCCTGCCGACGAGACCCAACTCGAGACCAGGCTGGCCTGAAGGGCAAGGAATCCTGCGATCAGCTTTTTCATGCGCTCACCTGACGTCCGAGGATCTTGTTTGCGGCGACTTTGGCGAGGTCGTTTGATTGTGAATTCAGGGAGTTGCGCGCTTCGTCTGTCTCGGACGCGATCTCGGCGCGAATGGATTCCAGAGTTTGCAGGGCATCCTTGCGAGCAGCATCGAGCATTTGCCGTTCCGAGGCTTCGGCTTCGCGACGGATCTGATCTCCGCCACTGGCGCCAGCGAGTCGAGCATCATTCAATGATTTCTCGAAGGCCTCTCCCATCGCCGTGACCTCGTCGCGCATGGCGAGAGCTTCGGCCTGCGCGCCGCTGGTCTTTTCGGCCCGGCGGGCAAGGACTTCAAGCGTCGGGCGGAGAATCAGCGGAATCATGATCCAGGCGAAGGCGAAGAAGACTACGATTTCGACGTAGAACCCAAGCTTTGGGGGTAGTTCGAGCATTTCTTCGGTTGCCTCCTGTCGCTTCCTGAACCGGGAGCCCTAGCTCTGTCCCTTGGCGCGCGCGGTTTCTGTCGCGGCGGGTTTGTCGTCGCCTGCGAGGAGAGTGACCTTCTTGCCACGTTCCTCGGCGGCACCCATCGAGCAATGTCCCTCGAACACGACACCTTCTTCGATAACCACACTGGGGGTGATCACGTTTCCGAAAAGCTTTCCGGGGGAGCGGATCTCGAGTTTCTTGGTGGCACGGATATCCCCGGTCACATTGCCGTGAATGACGACGTGGGTGGCCGAGATCTGGGCGTTTACAACGGCCGAGGCCCCGATCATCAGGGTGCCGTTGGCGATGATCTCACCCTCGACCTCCCCCTCGATGCGCGCCATTCCTTCAAACGAGAGCTTGCCGGAAATACGCGTGCCCTTGCCCAAAAGGGCGGTTTCGCGCCCTCCTCCGAGCTCGGATCTCTGTTCTGCCGCGCCTGTTCCTGCCATTCCGTCCCTCTCTCGACCCGAAGACTCCTGATTTTTCAGGGGAATTTGGTCCCCGCCGTTTCGAGAAGGCAATGCAGGATCGGTTTCTGCGTTGCTACGGTCCTTCTTGAAGAGAGCCATCGGGTTCCGTTTCCAGTTCGATATCTTTGGGTGTTGCTCTGGCCGGGAGCCTATCAAGCAACCTCCACGACGTTTAAAAGCCGCAGGAAGAGTGCTTTTCCCGACCCAAAGTTGGTACCAATCAGCAGAAGTGATGTCAAAAACCGTCCATGGTTATTAGGACTTCGCATACTGCCTTGGATTCAGGCGGGAAAAATCAGGTCAAGGGTTGGGAACGGCGACCGGCGGCCAGCAGGATATCGCTCAAGCGGCCGAGGTCGTCATTCGAGAAAAACGCAATCTCGACCCGGCCTTTACCGGCATCGCCACGCAGTTGAATCCCGACTTTCGTGCCCAGGGTCCGGCTCAGATCCTCTTCGAGCCGGACGACGTCTGGGTCGCGCCGTTGGCTGGTTTTGGTTCCGCGGGCTGTTTTGGCTGCTTTCTCCGTGTCGCGGACCGAGAGGTTCCGGCGCAGAATTTCAGCTGTCAGTGCTTCGCGGGCCTGCTCGCTTTCCAAAGCGAGGATCGCGCGCGCATGGCCGGCGCTGATTCGACCTGCAGTGATCTCGGTCTGGGTGCTCTCGGGCAGGTTCAGGAGCCGGAGAGTGTTGGCGATCGTCGAGCGACTCTTGCCGACCCGATCGGAAACCTCTTCCTGAGTCAGGGCGAACTCAGCGATCAGCGCACGGAAAGCTCGAGCCTCCTCGATCGGACCAAGGTCGGCACGCTGCACGTTCTCGACCAGAGCCACGACGAGGCTTTCCTCATCGGCGAACTCTCGTACGAGCGCCGGGATTTCGGTCTTCCCGGCACGCTGGCTTGCGCGCCATCGACGTTCACCCGCAATCAGCTCATAGGTGCCATCGGTGCCGGTCCGGACGAGAATTGGCTGCAGCACACCCTGTTCGCGGATGGATCGGGTGAGGTCCTCGAGGTGCTCTTCGGTAAAGAGTGTCCGTGGCTGCCTCGGGTTGGGTACGATCCGCTCAATGGAGATTGATCGGACTTGATCCTGAGGATCGCTTTCGGCGACCGTCGCAGGCGCTGTCGCAACCGCCGCGGCTGCACCCGAGGCCGTGGGGAGACCATCGGTCGAACCCCTTGTCCCTGCTGTCGGAATCAATGCTCCGATTCCCTTTCCTAAAGCCCTTCGCATGTTCGTACGCTCCGATGAAACTCAGTCAGTTCTATTTTTCTGTATTGACGTTGCCGGTGGCATTGCCGGCAGCGGCCGCAGCCACTGCCGTTCCTGTGTCGGTGCTTGTCTCGTTGCTCGCCTCGGGTGGCGCAGGTGAGGACTGGGTATAGGTTTCAGTGACGGTCGCTTCTTTCGTGTCGATCGAGGGTTCGGGAGCCGCCGAAGTTGAGGGGGTCTCGACGGCGGCTTCTGCGCTGCCTTCGAGACGCTTGATCAGTTCTTTCGCGATGGCCGCGTAGGCCTGCGCACCTTTGGAGGATGGGTCGTAGAGCAGAGCGGGCAAGCCGTGACTGGGGCTTTCGCTCAAGCGCACGTTCCGGGGAACGACGGCGTCAAATACCTTGTCGGGGAAATGTGTCTTGACGTCGTCAGCGACCTGCCGACAGAGGGTATTGCGACCATCGAACATGGTGAGA
>DLYX01000148.1 GCA_003447545.1 Deltaproteobacteria bacterium
CGCTACCGCAAGGACGAAGGTCGAATCGACGCCGCCGGAGTAGGCGACCAGGACCGATGGGAGTTTGGCGAGAGACGCACGCAGCTGGTTGAGTTTTTCGAGAACATCGGGTGAAAGTCCACTGGCCATCAGATGCCCCGCTTTTCGCCGTCACTGGTGGGCGCTTCGAACAGGTCGGTCGTCAGGTAACGCTGGCCCGAGTCGCAGAACAGAGTCAGTACGATGGCCTCGGGGGGCAGCTGGGCCGCAATCCTTCGGGCCACGACTAGATTGGCTCCCGAGGAGATGCCGACCAGCAGGCCTTCCTGCTCGGCTGTTTCTCGCGCCGCCAGAGTGGCTTCTTCATCGGTCACGCTCGCCACCTCATCAAATGCATCCCTATGGAGGTTCGCGGGGACGAAGCCGGCGCCGATTCCCTGAATTCGGTGCATCCCGGGCGGTTCCCCGGCGATGACCGCCGATGTGGCGGGGTCTACGGCGATGATGCGGCATCCGGGTCGAGCGCGGCGCAGGGCGGGGGCGACTCCGCTGATTGTTCCTCCCGTGCCGACCCCGGCTACGAAAGCGTCCAGCCGCGGCATCTGATCGAGAATTTCGGTGGCCGTCTTCTCCGCGTGGGCGAGCGGGTTGGCAGGATTCGAGAACTGTCGCGGAACGAAGGCCTTCTCGTCTGTGGCGGCAATGACGTCGGCGCGGTCGACAGCAGCTTGCATTCCCTTGTTGTCGGGCGTGAGTTCGAGTTCGACGCCATACCCGTTCAGCAGGGAGCGCCGCTCTTCGGTCATGGTGTCGGGCATCGTGAGCGTCAGCCGGTATCCTTTGACGGCGGCCACGAAGGCCAGACCGATGCCCGTGTTCCCGCTTGTCGGCTCGACGATATGGCTGTCGGGATGCAATTCGCCGGACTTTTCGGCCTGCTCCACCATGCTGAGCGCGATGCGGTCCTTGAGGCTTCCGCCGGGATTGTTCATTTCCAGTTTGGCCCAGATCTCGGCGCCACCGGCAGGTCCGACCCGATTCAACCGAACCACGGGGGTTCCGCCAATCAGCTCGAGCGGGCTGCTGGCCACTAGGTTTGGAGCGGGCATCTGATCAAATGCTAGCGAAGTCCGTGCGCCTACCCAAGGAAAAATATCGTCTCGTCGGTTGGTTTTCGGGTTTTCCGCGAGAAAAGGAGGCAACTCCCCTCGCCAGTTTCGGGTTCGGCCGTTCCCCTTGGTAGTGGCGCGAAGCGCTAGGAACGGTAGGGTTGTAGGACGTCACGGTCGCGACGCCCTTCTTGACTTCTTTCAGGGGTGATTCTACCGACAACGCAACGGCGTTTTTGAAGAAATTTGTTGAATTACCGTCAGATATAGCTGATTTGGGGGTGTGATGAGCGGATCGGGATCAGAGGAAGAAGAGAAGAACGCGTTCCGCGTTGTGGACCGTCGTCGTTTTGACGCCGATGGTTCGGATCGTGACGAGGGCGAAATCGGCAAGGCGGTCCCCGTCGAACCGGCAGCGGCACCAGCCGGGACCTCCGAGTCCGCAGGCCCCTCCGAGACAGCCGGTGCCTCCGGGGCGGATGCCACCCCCGGCACTGGGGCAGCACCTTCGGGGGGTGCGACAGATCCATCGGATACCATGCCTGGCGGCGAGCCGAACCCCGGCGAACCTCCGCCGCCCACCTTCAGCTCTCTCATTTTGAGCCTCAGCACCCAAGCACTTTTTACTCTCGGAGAAATCGCCGAGAGCCCCGACGCCGAGCCCCAGATAGACCTTCTCGCCGGCAAGCAACTCATCGATCTCCTCGGCGTTCTCCAGGAGAAAACCAGCGGGAACCTGGACGCTGGCGAGAGTGAATTGATGGAACGCATTCTGTACGACCTACGCCTGCGTTTTGTCGAGATCGCTCGTCGCTCAACGGCCCGGCCGCCTGAGAATTAGGAAACCATGCGCAGCATTGCGAAAATTGTATTTCTCGTAGTCATTGGATTTGCCACGGGATGGTTTGCGGTCGAGAACCGTTCCCCCGCAGAAGCTCAAGCGAAATCGAATATCACTGAGGAGACGGGCACCTGCGGTAAATGCGCTCTCCCGGATTTCGTGCAGCTATCCGAGAGGTGGCGTAATTCTGTGGTGAATATCGCCACGGAGAACAAGGCGCCGAAGCGCCGCCCCGGCTTTCGGGGCAATCCGCATGGAGGCAGCCCGCGCGGCGGCCCCGGTGGCCCCGAATTCAGCGATCCCTTCGAACGCTTCTTCGGGCCGGGTGGGCCGGGGCGATCGATGCCGCGGCGCAGCCTGGGATCGGGGTTCATTTTCGACAAGGCGGGTTTCATTCTCACCAACAATCACGTGATCGAGAATGCCGACGAGATTCATATCAAGTTGAACTCCGGCGAAGAATACGATGCCAAGCTGGTCGGACGTGATCCGAAAACGGACGTCGCGGTCCTCAAGATCGAAGCAGATAATGAGCTGCAAGCAATTCCCTTCGGAGACTCGGAGGCGCTGCGCGTCGGCGAATGGGTCATGGCGATCGGAAATCCGTTCGGATTGGACTTCTCGGTCACAGCGGGGATCGTCAGCGCAAAGGGCCGCTTTATCGGCCAAGGCAATTACGATGATTTCATCCAGACCGATGCCCCCATCAATCCGGGCAACTCTGGCGGTCCGCTGATCAATATGGACGGTCATGTGGTCGGGATCAACACGTCGATCTTCAGTCGAAGCGGCGGCAATATCGGGATTGGTTTTGCGATTCCGATCGACCTTGCTCGCGACCTGATCCCGCAGCTCAAGGCTGACGGCAAGGTAACGCGCGGTTGGATGGGCGTGATGATCCAGAAAGTCACCCCGGAAATTGCCGAAAGCCTTGGTCTGGAAGAGGCGAAGGGCGCTCTGGTGGCGGATGTCGTCGATGACGGCCCCGCAGAAAAGGCCGGGATTCAGGTTGGGGACGTGATCATGACGTTCGCCGGCAATGAGGTCGAGAGCTCCAACGA
>DLYX01000167.1 GCA_003447545.1 Deltaproteobacteria bacterium
GCCGGGCGATACGGTGGTGGTTTTCTCGCAGGGACTTTCAGCTTCGGTGCGTCGGGTGATCGGCGCTCTTTCGCCAGAAGTCGGGATTGTCCTGGTCACTTCAGTGGACCCCGACGATCCGGAGAGCGGTTCGCCGAACCGCCGGGATTGGTTGGCTGCAGCCGAGGATAATGGGCTGTGTCGTGTTCCGATGATGGGGGCTATGGAGTACGGGAGTCTTGTCCGGATTACGGGGCCGGTGACCGGCTATTTAACGGCGCTGCGTCTCGCCAATGCCCTCGGCGCTTCGTTTTCGATTCCCCTGGACGAGATTCTTGCGGAGGTCGTCGCGTGTCTGGATCCGAAGCGGGAGGGGCCGGGAGGCGAAATTTTTGATCAGGAACTCTCCTTGTTGGGGACAGGGATTCATGACGCCTGTCTCGGGAATCTTGCGCTCAAGGTCCAGGAAGGGCTGCTGCAGCCTGCACCGCCAATTCTGAGTGTGGACGAAGTCGCTCACGGCCCGTTTCAGGAAGCATATCCTCGACCACGGCAATGGGTCGTCTTTACCCAGCCGACGTCGGGCCAGGAGTTGGAAGGCTTGCGGCGCCTTCGGGAAATGATCCCCACCTACCAATCGGTTTGCGAGGTTCATTCGGGTCTGGATTTCCCCTGCTCGATTTTTTCGCACGAGGTTCTCTGGACGCGAGCCGTGCTGGCCCATCGCAAGGTGCGGGGGGTGTCGACGGATACCTGGCCGGGTCAGGGCGAGGACGGACCCCTATATGACTGGGGCGAGACGGCAGCACCGCCTGCGCCGAGGCAGCTGGCTCTTCCCGGATTGGACCGTTGGGCAAGCCCTGAAGTTGCCCGGCGGTTGGCTGACCATCCGACAACGATAATCCTACCGCTCGGCTCGACGGAACAACATGGTGCTCATCTCCCGCTGGGAACGGATACGCGGATCGCAGAGGCTTTGGGCGAAAGACTGTGTCGTCGGCTGCCCGGCTCCTTCTGCCTGCCGACGGTTCCTTTCGGGATCGCCAGTGAGCATCTTTCTTTTGCCGGAACAATTTCGATCGGGGAAGAAAACTTTATCCGGTTTCTGGCGGATATCCTGAGCTCTCTGGCAGTGCATGCCCCCGCCGAAATCATGATTTTCTCTGCTCATGGCGGGAATGAAGCCTTTCTTGTCCGGAATCGGGAACGGCTTGAGGGTGCTGCCGCACCCGCTCGATTGTTGTTGGCCTCGATCCCGGAGCAGGTCTCGCAGCGGTTGGTTTCATTGGCGGATCAATCCGGGATTTCGGAAAGCGAGGCCGGCTGGCATGCGGGAGAGCTGGAGACTTCCATGATGCTCGAACTCGATGCCGCATCGGTTCGGACAGACCAAATGGCGCAGGGGCATCTGGACCTTGTTCCGCCCGCGGAAAAACTCTTTTACCCGAATCTGGCCGACCGTGTTCCCTCGGGTGTGGTCGGCGATCCCCGCAGGGCTGCGGGGATCCGAGCCGAGAGCTACCTTTCGGGTTGGGTCGAGGAACTCCTGAAATTCTATCGATCGCGTGCCAGTGTCCACCATACGAAGGGCACGAAAAACGCGTAGTAGAGCTGATTGGGAATCACACGAACCGCCCAGCCGAAGTCCATACCGAAGCCCATGATCAAGATATCTGCGGTCGCCCAGAGCAGATAATACCCGGCGACAAATGCAAGAATAACGCGCAGTCTCTGCTGGTCGCCGGAGCCGGAGGCATGGGATCGGAGCCAGACGTTTCGCAGATAGAGCGCGACCGCGAAGAAGGATGTTTCGTAGATGAGCCACAGCATTTGCTCGGGCAGTTCCGGCCGCCATTGCCGCAATCCCGTATCGGCTCCGTAGGCGACCACCGGGACCAGCAGGGTCCACAGAATTGCTCGTCGCAGGGCGCGCCCGAAACTATCGGCAGGCCGGCCAATGCGGAAGACCAATTGAAAGACGCGAAGATCGCCCAGCAAGACAAAGGAGAGCATGACGCCAGTGCCGATATCGGTTCCCTGCCAGCCCAGCCAGCGACTCAGAGGCCCGGTGGCAAAGGAGTCCGCCAATGTCTCCACGGTCCAGAAAAGCATCCAGCCGCCGAGGAACGCGGTCATCGGCTGCGTGCTGGCGCGTCGATCTCTCTCGGTTGTGGAGAACAGCAGGTAGGCTAGGAAGGCCAGAGGTAGAACCCATAGGGCCCAAGTCCCCTGCCACTCCGATTTGTAGATGTTCTGGAAAAATGGGCTATCGTTCATGCTGGAGCACCTGTGTTGAAAAAAATGGGAACGAATGACTCGATTGAAGACGCCAGGCCGGCGCCGAAGCATTTGAAGGGCTTGCCAGAACAGGTACCCGCTTCTTTGGGGGCTTGCCAGTTGGCCTGTCTGTTCTTTTTTCTTCTGCTCGCGTCCTGCAGCTCGCCGCCCTCGTCAGAGACGTCCTTCGCTGGCGGCAACGCGACTCGGGGCGAGAAAGTGGCAGCACTCGCGGGGGGGTGCGGTTGCCATACGGAGAAAGCAGGTTCCCAGCTTGCGGGTGGCAAGGCATTGATAACCCCTGCCGGGACGTTCTTTTCGACCAATATCACCAGCGATCCGACGCATGGCATCGGTGCCTGGAGCGATCGAGAGGTTGAGCAGGCGATTCGTGCGGGGATTCTGCCGGACGGCTCGATCGAGTCCCCCGCCATGCCGTACTACCGCTATGCAGGGATGTCTGATCAGGACGTGCGCGACCTGATTGCATGGTTGCGCACGGTCGCTCCTGCCGACCGGAAGAACCAACCCGCGGAATCTCCGATTCCGGCACAGCGGTTGGTTTGGAGGATTTGGCAGGCCATTTTTGCGCCGTCGGTCGAGGCTCCGCTGGACGTTCCGCCCGGGCATCCCGACCGGGGGCGTTATTTGACCGAGCATGTCGCGATCTGTGGGGATTGTCATACGCCGCGGACGATTTTCGGTACCTCAAATACAGGGCTCTATATGGCTGGCGGCGATGATGTGGGCGAGACAGTGCCGAATATCACGCCGGACAAGCAAACGGGGATCGGCGATTGGGATCTCGAGGATATTGTTGCTTCGCTCGAAATGGGAATGCTCCCGAATATGGATAGCGTGCAAGGTCTGATGGAAGACGTGGTGGATGGCGTCGCCGGGGGGCCTGGATATGGCGCGGCAGATCCCGAGGATCTGCAAGCGATTGCTGCGTATATTCAGTCCATTCCCGCAATCGCCCACACGCCGGAGTAGGCCGGCCCTTATGATGAATTCTCGAAGCCGCCTGTTTGCGGCGCTGCAGGACCGCGACTACCGAATGTTCTTCGGGGCCTTTCTCGTCAATCAGACGGGATTCTGGATTTCCCATATTTCTCTCCAGGCGCTGATTGCGGAAAAGAGCGACGGAGACCCCTTTATGGTGGGTCTGCTCTTCTTCTGCCTCTTCGTCCCCGCCTTCTTTCTGGCGCCGATCGCGGGCGTCGCCGCTGACAGATTCAACCGAAAGACAATCATGATTGCAGGTTACTCTGCGATCGCTCTGCTCACAGGGATCCTCGCCGGTGCGGTATATGCCGAGATCGCAAGCGAACCCCTGATCCTGGGGATCGCCGGGCTGATGGGCGTCTGCTTTGCGATGGGTGGGCCCGCGGGCTCTGCGGTGGCGGCCAATGCGGTTGACCGGGAGGCGCTTCCCAGTGCGATCTCCCTTCAGGCGGCAGCGAATAATATCACGCGAGTTGCGGGCCCGATCTTCGCGGCACCCTTTTTGGCTTCCGGGCAATTTGAAGTTTCCTTTGCGGCGTTTTCGATCCTCTCGTTACTCTCGATCGGATTTCTGCTTCGCATGAATTTGCGTCCCTACACCGTCGAGGCTGATAGCGGTGGCCTGTGGTCTCGCCTTGGCAGCGGTTTGACGCATGCGCGCGAAAGAAAGCCCGCGGTCGCAGCGCTGCTCACGGCGGCGGTCCTGGCAGGGTTTGGGGTCGCTCATATTGCTCTCTTGCCGAGCTATGCCTTGCGGGTTCTCGGAGACGAAGCTTACTACGCATGGATTATCGTGGCGCAGGGCCTCGGTGCCTTCGCCGGAGCGATGGCCAGTGGCCGGGACCCGCATCCCTCTGTTCGGCGTGCCGGATTTCTGCTCGTGGCCTATGCTTGCGCGCTGTTTCTTTTGGTCCTTGCGCCGGTTCTCTGGGTCGTGCTCGCGGCCGAGTTTATCTCGGGCTTTTTCTATTTCGCGATCATGACCAGCATGCAGACGCTGCTCCAGCAGATCGTCGACGAGGCGAAAAGAGGCCGCGTCATGAGCCTTTTTCAGGTGGCCTGGGCCGGGATGTCGCCCTTCGGAGCTCTGTTTCTGGGAACTCTCGGCAGTGCCTTCGGCTTGTTGCCAGCGATCTTTTTCGCCTCATGCGTTTGTCTGGGATACGGGTTCTGGCTTGTTTTCCGACATCGGGAGGCCTGAAAACATTGAAGAAAAATAGATTTTCCACCTAAAATTCGGTTTCCGGTCGATTTCTCTTCCCGGGACGGCTCAGGTTCGTCTATGGTACCGGTACGCGGTTATCAGTCCTCCTCCTGTAAACCGCATTTTCCATACATTTTACCTTTTTTCTGGACCGGTTTTGCCGGTTTTTCGACGGATTCGCTCCTGCTGCGCTGTTCCTCCTCTACGGCGACAGCAGGGGCGATGGCGTCGGCCAGTCCCGCGTCAGCCAATTCTGAGTAGAGTCGGATCAGTTCGGGAAGTTGGTAATGGGCGTTCAATCCACTGGGATTTGGTAGAACCCAAACTCTGGCCCCGACGAGGGCGTTCTCCTGTCGGCCAAGAGGCACCTTCGCTTCTCCGGATGCGAGACGGTAGGCTCCGATGCCGAGGAACGCGATATTTTCGGGCCGGTACCGCCGGATTTTCTTCTGCAGGTTCTCCCAGCCTGATGCGAATTCGTCCGGGGAAAGTTCAGCTGCGGCGCGGGTCGCGCGGTCGACAAGATTGGTGATTCCGAGCCCGAAGCCGGGCAGGAGACCATCTTCCTCAGGGTCGAGAAGCCGCGGCGTCAGCTTCGCTCCGGCAAGCGTCTTCCAAAATCGATTCCCCGGTCGGGCAAAATGATGTCCGACAGCAGCCGTCATCAAACTTGGATTGATGCCGCAAAACAGAACTCGCAAATCCTTGCGGATGATATCTCGACAATATTTGTTGGCGGCGTCGGCGAGGACCTCCGCAGAAGGTTGATCCATTCGGAAATATCAGGGCAGTCGTTGAGGTGGCAGCGGATGTCGATAAAGACTCGCGGCGTTTTCATGGGCGATCATGCGAATCTCGCGATCCGGGAGCGGTGCCAGCAGCTTGTGCATGACTTCCTGGGTGTCGGGCCACGTCCCGTCACCGTGTGGGTAGTCCGACTCGAAAAGAATATTCTCGACTCCGATGGTCTCTTTCGTGCAGAGAGTGGATGGATCATCGATCATGCAGAACCAGAAATTACGTCGAAGTGTGTCCGACGGGCCCAGATCGCCTGGCCAACTAGATCCGTAGCCCGAGCGCGCCATGATATTGTCGACCCGATCGATCAACCCCGCGACCCAGCCGATGCCGCCCTCGGACATGGCGATCTTGAGCTCCGGATAGCGCGCAGGCCAGCCGCTCCAGAGCCATTCCGCGCAGGAGGTCACAGCCATCGGGTTGAACAGGGTCGCGCCGAGTTCCAGCATCGGAGCGCCGGCAGGCATGGCGGCGAAACCGGAGGAGCCTACGTGCAGGTTCATGACGGTTTCCGTCTCGGCACAAGCTCGAATCAGCGGTTCCCAGTGGGGATCGAAGATGGCGGGATAGCCATGCCTGTGAGGTTGTTCGGGAAGAGTCACGGCCGTGAACCCGCGGGCCGCATTGCGACGAATCTCTGCAGCACCTTTTTCCGGATCGGCGAGGTAGGTGATCCCCAGCGGGACAATTCTCTCGGGG
>DLYX01000515.1 GCA_003447545.1 Deltaproteobacteria bacterium
CGCGACGCAACATCAGCGTGTCGAGGATGGATTGCCGAGCCTGAGCTTCCGGAATCCCGCGGGCCGCTGCATCCATCTGCGCGACCAACCCGACCACGGCGGCCCCGATATAGCCGGGAGCCACCATATTGACGCGGATCCCGTCGGGGCCATTCTCTGCAGCCAGACTCCGGGTCAGTCCCAGCAGGGCGTGCTTGGCCACTTTATAGGGGCCGTAGTTCACAGTTTGCTTGCGCAGAATCACCGACCCGATCATCACGATCGACCCTTCACCGGCGGCACGCATATGAGGAATCACTGCCTGAGAGAGCCTCAGAGGTGCGAAGAGATTCACCTCGAAGCTCTGCTGGATCTTTGCCACGTTATATTCGTCGAGACGCCGAAAAGGCGGCATCATGAACGCATTATTGACCAGAACGTCCACCCGACCGAATTCCGCAATCGACTTCTCGACCAACGCCTCGCAATCCTGTGGCTCGGCAAGGTCTGTCGGAACCGCCAGAGCCTGAACACCGAGGGCGCGCACCTCGTCAGCGACCTCGGCCAACCGCGCCTCGGTGCGTGCCGCGAGAACCACATTCGCGCCGGCTTCCGCCAGTTTCAGCGCTGTTGCGCGACCCAATCCGGGACCGATTCCCGAGACGATCGCCACTTTTCCTTTCAGAAGACCCATCTCTTTCTCCTCCCGCAAGGCACCCGTTGCCGCAGTTTGGCCAGCATACGCCATGCTCCTTTCTCGTATCCTGACAGGAGAGGAAGTGCATCCGATTCTGCGGGTCGGGGTTGGAGGCAACGGGCCGGGGGGGCTATACCCAAGGCATGCCGACCGAAGCTGAAATTCACGAGCAAATTTTCGGGAAGGGTGCTCCCTTCGAGATTCACACCGAGTCCGTGCTCGGAACACCCATGCCGGTGTTCCGAAACCGCCTGCCCTCACTGCGTGCCATGCTGGATGCTTCGGCCGCCCACGGGGACCAGCCCTATCTGGTGTTCGATACCCGGCGCATCACATACGCCCGCCACCACGAACTGGTTGCCGCAATCGCACGCTCCCTGCAGGAGGATTTCGGAGTCCGAAAGGGCGATCGCGTAGCGATTCTCGCCGCAAATCGACCTGAATGGATTCTCACATTCTGGGCGGTGGTGGGGCTGGGTGCCATCGCTGTCGGCCTGAATGGCTGGTGGACCAGTGACGAGATTCTCTACGGCCTGGAGGATGCCGAACCAAAAGTTCTCGTCGCCGATGCCAAGAGGCTCGAGCGCCTGGCCGGGCATGAGCACGGCGTTCCGGTAATCGAGATGGAAACAGGATTCGCAGCACTCGAGGCTGCCGCGGGCGACACGACATTCCCCGAAGTCGAGATCCATGAAGATGATCCCGCCTTCATTCTCTATACCAGCGGCACAACCGGGCGTCCCAAGGGAGCCGTTACAAGCCATCGCAGCGTCATCGGCTTCATCGCCATCAACCAATCTGCGGGCTTTCGTAATTTCCTCCTGAACCCGCCCGCACCCGACGCACCCGCCAATTGCATGTACGTCACCAATCCACTCTTTCACGTATCGGGACTTCAGGCGGCCGCCATCATGGGCCTCTCCGCGGGGCTGAAGACAGTCTGGAACTCCGGACGATTTGATCCGGAACGGACCATGGCGCAAATCCAGGCCGAGAGCTGCACGAGCTGGGGTGCCATGAATACGGTCCTGCATCGCATCATCACAAGCCCGGCATTCGCAGATTACGACTTGAGCTCGCTCAAGCAGGTCGGGGGCGGCGGCGCACCCACGGCGCCCGAGATGCAACGCAAAATTCGAGAAGCCTTTCCTGCCCTCCGCGAAGGAAACCTCGGCCACGGTTATGGCAGCACCGAATCCGGCGCACTCGCGACTGTGATCGGTGGCACCGAATGGCAAGAGCACCCGACTTCCGTGGGAGCACCGCAACCCACTGTCGCCATCGAGATCCGCAACGACGACGGCCAGTCCTTGCCCGAGGGCGAAGAAGGCGAGGTCTTCGTGCGCAGCCCGCTGAATATGTTGGGCTATTGGCGACGACCCGAGGAAACTGAGGAAACGCTTCTGGCGGGTCGATGGTTACGCATGGGCGACTGGGGCCACCTCAAAGATGGGCGGCTTTATCTTGCTTCTCGCCGGCGGGATTTGATCCTGCGCGCCTCGGAAAATGTCTATCCCGGCGAAATCGAAAACCGACTCGTCGAGCACCCTGCGGTGATCGAAGCTGCGGTGGTCGGTGTGCCTCATGAGGAACTCGGTCAGGAAGTGAAGGCCTTTGTCGTGATTGACGAGGGAATCTCCATCGCCGAGAAGGATCTCGCAGATTTCGTGGCGGCCAAGCTGGCCTACTTCAAGGTTCCCGCACATTGGGAAATCGGGACCAGCCTCTTGCCGCGAAACCCAACGGGCAAAGTCCTCAAGAACGTTCTCACAGGAGAAGCTGCCAACCGTTTTGTCGAGGAATGATGCACCGACTTCGGCGAGCAGAAGCGATCGGGTGGCGCCTCGATCGCAACCCACGATTCAGGCGAAACCTTCTGCTCGTCTTTCATCTGGACCGCATGCCGGACCTGCGCCACCTGCAGGCATCTCTGCGGCGAGCGAGCGCAACCTGGGAGCCGCTGCGGTCGGTTCTTCACACCTATCCCTGCGATATCCTTCCGCCCAGGTGGGTCGCCGATGGCGCGAGAACACCCCGACAAGGGCTGGCCTCCCTACCCTCTTCCTCAAATGCGGAACCGCAATTGCGCTTGCAGGAATTCGCACCCTTGCTCCTGCAGGCCTTTGATCCCGAACAACCACTCTGGAATTTGTGGGGAATCGAAGATGTGGGGGGAGGTGAAGCGGCCGTTCTGCTCAAGGTTCATCCCCTTGTCGCCGGCAATCTCGACTGGCTGAGTCTTTTGCTGGAACCCGGTCGACAACCTGAACCGTCGCTCCCGCCAAACGTGCGCCAACTCCAGCAGGAGCATTGGCTTACCGACCTCTCCGCGGCCGCAATGGACGAGGCAGGTCGACACGCCACACGGATTCGCCGGCGAATCTCCAAGGCTCCAGATTATGCGCGCGCGCCACGGCAATCCTTGCAGGATTTTTTCGAAAACACGCGGGCGACTGCTGCTCTGTTCGGCAAGGGGAAGCGACTCCCGGATACCAGACCGTCGCAAGCACCATTTCTTGCATCCATTCGACTGCCCTGGGACGACGTCGCAGAATGTGCTCGCGTCACACGGAGCACAATCCGTGAGGTCATCATGGCCGCTCTGGCCCGTGCCATCAGTGACTTTCAGAGGGGAACTGTGACCTGCAGCCTCGAGGATCCCGAATTCCCATGGATCGCGAAGCAAGTCTCGCTGGCAACGACGGCCGGAGATCCACGAAGGCGTATTCGCGAACTCCAACATCGAACGCGACCCGCCGCCGCGGAAGCCGAACGGACCTTCCTCCCGGACACCGCCGAGTTCCTCGATCGACTGCCCCAACCCCTGCTCGAGGCCGCCGCGGATGAATGTTTCGCCTCCGGCGATTTCCGCTGCGAACTGCAACCCGGATTGCCCACAACCGCCTTCCTTGCAGGTGCGCGCGTTGCATCGCTCCGCAGTTTCCAGACCACCCGGGGCCATCGCATCGCCGTCTCTCTGATTCGCTCACTTGAGGATTTGTCCATAGGCCTCACCCTCGACAGCCGTGCCTTCCCCCAGCCCGAAACACTTGTGAACAAGATCCGTGCGGAGCTTGAAAATCTGATGCGGCTCGCCGGCTAGGGAACCGAGAGCGGCTTACCCGTTCCGCAAACCGGCAAGACCGCCGGCGTCGACAAGACGGTCAGTTCCCGAGACCGAGGCCCCACGATCCGATCGACCGGATACAAGAGGGTGTCCAGGACCAGAGAAAGTGGCATATCCCCAACGGGCCCCCAAGCCGTAAAGAAGTAGATGATATTTCCAAGATAGGGAGGTTGCGTCTCCGATGAAATGGCCGCTTCCCCGAGGCAGAGGGCGACACCTGCATCGAGCTTTACGCCGGAGAACGGTTGTCCGAACTGGTCCATCTCGGCTTTCGAAATGATGGTGGCGCAACCCGTTACCTGCAGGAGGATCAGTCCAACGCCAACCAATCCGCACAGCCATGACTTCATCGCGACGCTCCCTGATCACGCGCGGCTTCCATACCCAGATGCCCGGGTGCAAAGAAGACAGATTCCTCACCCCAGACGCGCGCGGTACTCTCCGGCAAACGGGCCTCCACACCGCAGAGCATTTCGAGTTCGGCAGCCGTCAGGGTTCCGAAATAGGTCAGTGCCTCCGATGGTGTCGGGTCCGGGCGAGGGTTCAGAGACTGCCCGAAGATATCACCCAGAGCCTCCTCGTAGTCCTCGAAGGGCTTCCAACCTGCGACCGTTACTTCCCTGCCGTTCCCAGCGACAATTACCGTCGGCACCGAGTAGCGCTGCCCCGCCTCGCAGGGAAGCGCGATGCCGTTCCCTTCACCGATCTCCACCAAAGTACGGACAAAGGCACTCGGTCGACGAACCTCCGCCCAGTCTTCGCGAAAAAGAGCGGCCGATACCTCACTTTGCAAATCTTCGCGGAAGTTTCTCGGATCAAGACCCGGCACCGCCGCGAGAACGGAACAAATCTCATTGACCTCCATCAAGGGCCGTCCATCGAGAAAAACTGCCTCACGAAGACAGCGAAGCACCCGGGCCGCAATCTTGCCCCCTTGCAGCCCCGCCGCCTTGACGGCGCGGCAGGCGAGAACGCTGGAGGTCTCGCACCAACGCTGATTCTCGGCGAAGGGCATCCGGGTATGCCGCGAAACATTCGCCCATGCGAGGGAAGCGCCCTCCGGATAAGGCCTGTTGGCAGTTCCCTCGCCAATAATCCCGGCCATCACTTGGCGCCAGCGCAAAAGATGTCCATATCGCCACTGCAACAATCGAAGCTTGGGTTCAGTACCCCACGCCCAGCCACTCAGAGGGTCCGTATACTCGGTGAGGGTGAGCTTGGGGCGCATAGGGTATACCGTACGACGAAGACGATGAGTTTGGAAACGCAATCAATCCGGTTCGGCCCAATTCTGGCACTGGTCGGCCTCGCCACCAGCGGCTTCCTTGCGGTCCTCGCTTTTCAGGACCCCGAAGGGCTGACCCGCTTGTCCGACGAATACGGTTGGCGGGCGACGCTGATTCTCCTTCCCCTGCAAACTCTGATCTCCCTGTCGCTCTCTCCCTTGCCAAGTGACTTCGTCGGGTTCGCCCTCGCCCTGATGCATGGGTTCTGGGTTGGGACGGCCCTGATCTGGTTGGGATGGATGCTGGCTGCCTGGATACAATATAGTCTGGCCAAGCGAGCCACCGCTGATCTCGCTGTCACGAAGTTCACCTCGCGCCTGCCCCAACGACTCCAAAGGTTGGATATCGCTCATCCCGCATTTCAGATCTGCGTGCGCTGGTTTCCGATGGGCCCTCATATTGTGAACACGACCGCCGGCGTTCGCGGCGTCCCCCCGGGACGTTTTCTGCTCTTTGCCGCGATCGGAATCCTGCCTGTAGCCCTCATCATCTCGGGATTGGCCAACGGACTCTTTCCCCGATAAATATTTTCCGGTTCAGGGCCGCCTCCCCGCGTACCAAACTATTGGCGGGGATGACTCCGGAAGAATTCCACAACCACCTCACCCCAGTGCACCGGGTTGTCGGCGCCACAGCCCAAAAAGAGTCCACTCCCCGGAAAACAATGCGCTCGCAGCGGTTGGCTCCCCAGAGCGAATGGGGTCTCCCAATCCCACTGCATGAATTCGAAAATCGTCCCGTCCGCACCCTCGAATCGAGTCCACTCATATTCCGAATCCCCTGCCAGAAGAACACCCTCGTTCAGGGCATAGCCTTCCTGAATCCACTCGCGCACAGGAACCGAACTGGAGAAAGAAACCAACCCGTCGGTCGTCCCGTGTCCGTAAAGAATATCCACCGGGTTCTCGGGAAAAGATTCATCCAGACATCGTGTCCCCGCCCCCATCGGTGCCACCGAACCGAAAATCTCGGAGCGGTTGCACAGGAATCGCCAGGTCATGAACCCGCCCTGCGAATAACCCGTCATATGAACCCGGTCCTCCAGAACGTGAAATGCCTCCA
>DLYX01000423.1 GCA_003447545.1 Deltaproteobacteria bacterium
AGCAATTTGGCGCAGGGGGCGGAGCCGCAAAAAGTGACATCCGGGGATGTCGTGTTGGTCCTTCCTTTGGGATTGCAGGCGGACTCCGCCTATATCCCCGAGGATAATCCGCTCTCCAAAGCAAAGATCAAGCTGGGCAAAATGCTCTATTTTGACGGCCGTCTTTCTGCGGATGGAAACGTGCCCTGTTCGGGATGTCATAATCCCTATCACGGGTTCGCGGACCCGGAACCAACGTCGCCGGGAGTGGGCTTTGCCCGAGGCGGGCGCAATAGCCCGACAGTATTGAATCGCCTCTTCTCTGCAGAGCAATTCTGGGACGGGCGTGCCGAGGATCTTGAAGCGCAGGCCATCGGTCCGATTACCAACCCAATCGAAATGGGGATGCCGTCGCACGACGTGGCGGTAACGAAAATTGCTGCGATCCCCGGCTACGGCCCATTGTTCACGGCAGCCTATGGCGACTCCGGTGTGAATATCGATCGCATTGCGAAGGCAATTGCGACCTATGAGCGAACGGTGCTCACGGGGGACAGCCCCTACGATCGCTACCAAGCTGGCGACAAGGCGGCGCTCAGCGCCCAGCAGGTCCGCGGTATGGAACTCTTTGCCGGCAAGGCTGATTGCCAGACCTGTCATGTGTCGTTCAACTTCACCGACGAGAACTATCATAATCTGGGAGTTGGCTGGGATGCCGCTTCGAAGACTATGGCGGACAAGGGCCGCAATGATGTGACCAAGGCGGATGTGGATATTGGTGCCTTCAAGACGCCGACTTTGCGTGACGTGGCGTTGACGGCACCTTATATGCACGATGGTTCGGAGGCCACGTTGGCGGACGTCATCGAGTTCTACGACAAGGGCGGCAATGCCAATCCTCACCTGTCCACCAAGATCAAGAAGCTCAACCTGACCGCCCAGGAGCGCAAGGACCTGGAGTCCATCATGTTGGCGCTGACGGGTACGGTCCCCGAGCCCGCACCGCCCGCTCAGTTGCCGCAGTAGCTGGAATCGCCGGGTTCTTTTTGCCAGAGTTTCGCAGATGAGCGCACCCGAGTTGTATGATCCCGCCTTGATGCCGCATCTGATTATCAGCGGCCTCGAACGATATGATGATCGCCCGTGCATGCATTTGGGCGATACAACCGCGACCTATGCCGAAGTGCGTGCTCGCGCCAGCCAATACCAGCAGGCTTTGGCTTCGCGGGGGCTCGGGGTCGGGTCGCGCGTCGCGGTGATCTCGGCCAACCGGCCCGAGGTGCTCTATAATATTATCGCGATGCAGGTGACGGGTTGCTGCGGCACCGCGCTGCATCCGATGGGGTCTGTGGAAGACCATGCCTTCGTGCTCGAGGACGCCGAAGTCGAGACTCTCGTCTACGATCCCGACGTTTTCGGCGATCGCGCCGCCGAACTGGCGGCGCGTGTACCGGGGCTGAAAAACCTGCTGGCCTTCGGGCCCTCGGATGCTGGCGATGATTACTCCGCGCTGGCTGATACCTTTACGCCGCGGCGTCTGGTGGCACCCGACGTGTCAGCTGACGACGTGGGGTCGATCGCGTTTACCGGCGGGACCACCGGCAAGCCCAAGGGCGTATTGGCGACCTATCGTTCGTCGGCGGCCATGACCATGGCACAGATGGCGGAATGGGAGTGGCCGGAAGAAAGCCGCGTGCTGATTCCTACGCCGCTCTCGCATGCCGGTGCCGCTCTGTTTGTGCCGACCCTGCAGCGTGGTGGGGCGCTTTATGTGATGCAGGGATTCACCCCGGATCTGTTTTTCGACACCATCGAGGAACACAAGATCACCTCCACCTTTTTGGTGCCGGTGATGATCTATTATTTACTGGATTCCCCGCGAGCGGCCACAGCGGACATGTCGAGTATGGAGACGATCTTCTACGGTGCCTCCCCGATGAGCCCCACGCGCCTGGCCGAAGGCATCGAGAAATGGGGACCGGTCTTCTACCAGATCTATGGACAAGCCGAAGCGCCGATGGTGGTGAGCCACCTGAAGCGTGCCGACCATGATCTGTCCAAGCCCGAACGTCTGGCCTCGTGCGGCAGGCCTTCTCCCTGGGTGCAGGTCGCTCTGCTTGATGATCAGAACCAGCGCGTGGCCGAAGGGGAACCGGGTGAGATCTGCGTGCGCGGACCGCTGGTCATGAAGGGCTATCACAATCGCCCCGAGGCAACGGCCGAGGCCTTCGATGGCGGCTGGCTGCACACCGGCGACGTCGGCCGATTCGACGAAGAGGGATTCCTCTATATCGTTGACCGCAAAAAGGACATGATCGTGACCGGCGGCTTTAATGTCTTCCCCAAGGAAGTTGAAGATGTGATCTCGTCGCATCCGTCAGTTGCTCAGGTGGCGGTGATCGGTGTGCCGGACGAACGCTGGGGTGAATCGGTCAAGGCGGTTGTGGTCTTGCGCCTGGAGGTGGAGGGCTCGGACAGTCTGGCCACTGAATTGATGGAGGCCGTCAAGGCAGCCAAGGGTAGCGTACAGACGCCGAAGTCCGTGGACTTCAGCGAGGCGATTCCGCTGTCGGCGGTCGGCAAGCCGGACAAGAAGGAACTGCGAAAGCTTTATTGGGGCGATACCGGGCGTGGCGTGAACTAGTCGCCTCCGAGGAGGCGACATTTTGGTTTCGTCTGCGTTGCTGCCTTCGTTTC
>DLYX01000002.1 GCA_003447545.1 Deltaproteobacteria bacterium
TCATGGTACGCAAGCGTTTCGATGAGACCCGGCGCCTCTCGGGAGGTCGGTTCCAGGAAGGAAAGCCTCCCACTTGAAGCACGACGACCAGAAACTCACCAAGGGTGCCGAGGCGGATGAGTTCCGCCGTCTCGAGCGGGAGTGGCAAAATCAGATCGGCAAGGATCTGCTCGACGT
This sequence comes from Deltaproteobacteria bacterium, assembly GCA_003447545.1. Classification (GTDB taxonomy): domain Bacteria; phylum Desulfobacterota; class Binatia; order UBA12015; family UBA12015; genus UBA12015. The sequence goes on from DLYX01000002.1 coordinate 178, forward strand.
CCCCTGGCAGCAGGAAGGAGCACGAGAAGTCTTCGAGCGGCAATTCGAGCGCATCGCTGAATGCCTCGACTTGAATTCCGCTGGTCTGATGGTGGAGATCGGATGTGGCAAGGGACACCTGCTCGAATTTCTTCAGGGACGCCGCGGTCCCGATGGACCCATGCTCGTGGGAATCGACGTATCCGAGGCCGCCGTTGGAGCCCGGGAGAAGGGCCTGCTCGCTCTTCGAGCGGATGGGGAGTTCCTGCCATTGCCGGACGAAAGCGTGAGCGCCTTTGTCTACGATGGGGCTCTCCACCACCTCATCGACTTCGAGGCCGGTCTGCGCGACGCCTATCGTGCGCTCAAACCTGGAGGCTCGTTCGTTCTTTTCGAACCAGTATCCTCGCCCTTCAGTCGTCTGGTGCATCGTATTCTTGACCCGATCGTGTTCAAGAAAGTTGAGTATGAGTCTCCGATCGATCAGCATTACAAAGACTTTTTCGAGGAGCGGCGCGTTTTCGGGACCCTTCGAGACCTTGGTATGCAATCCACGCATTGCCGAACGGATTTCCTCGCCTACCCATTGACCGGTTGTTATGCCGGATCGGCCTTTGGGCGATCGCCCCGGCTCATGAAAACGCTGCTCGCGATCGAGAGCGTCGCTCGCCGGATTCCCGTCTTCCGCCAGTTGGCCGGAGTCGTCAGCTGGCGTTTCCTGATCGTGGCAACGAAACCGGACGGCTGAGTTCCGTTCCCTCGTCTCCGTGTTGGCCCGTGATTCCTCCGGAACGCCGGGAGCTTACCTGACGTCCGCCGCCCCGGCGCGATATCGAGAGACGCGGTAAACACCCGGCTTGGCCACTGTCTGGTAGTTGGCATCGAGGAATCGTGCGACCTGCGGAAAAGCGGTTCGGAGATTCTCTGTGAAGCTGGACCCCGGTTGATCGATGAGCAGCGGTTTTGTCTGGCGGAGGCGCTCAATGACAAGTGCCTGGTCTACGCGCTTGCGTGCGCTCTCGTCGGGGAGCAATCCGAAGGCGACGAGATAGAGCGTGAATTCGTGCTCTTGCAGGGGCGAGGCTCGGTCGAGGAGGAAGTAGAAGAGCTGCTCGCCTGAAAATACGAATACGGGCTGGTCTGGTCGGGCCAGCTTGTTGACCCGTCGAATCACCCGATTGGTTTGGCGAAATTTCGTTTGGTTCGGGGAGCCACCCATCCATCCGATCTCCGTGGCGCGAGGCAACCAACCAATCGCGGCTGGCGTTTCGATTCGACTCCGCAGCAGGTCACGTACGGGAGCGGCCCCGAGCGCGAGAACGATGAGTGCAACGATCAGGCCCGGCCCGAAACGCCGGATCCCGTTTCGACCAAGCTCCTGGTCGGAGGAATTTCCGAGCCGATCGAGGATCGGGGCGAACAAGGGAAGGACGATCGGGATGACAGCGACAGCGTGCCAGATCTCGCCCGCGGGATAGAGAGAGAGCAGCGCGAACGAGGCGAAAATCGTGAACGCCAAATAGGACCGTTCTGCCGAAGAAAGTTGGACCCGGGTGTCTCGCCCGATCAAATGACGAACCTCGACCAGAGAGAACCAGACGACCACAAAGGGCCCAAAGACCAGAAGATCGGACATGCCCAGAGTCCAGGGTCCGGGCCCGAACGCGTTTTGGGCGCAGAAGATCCAGGCCGCGAGGGCGGCCGCCGAGACGAGAGTCAGAACTCTCTTGCTCCATGGGAAATCTGGCGTGCCCGGCGTGTCTCGAGTCGAAAGCCAGCGCACGCCGAGAGCTGAGGCCAGTGCGACCACCCACAGGAGTCCTGTCGTCGTGTCGAGGGGCAGAGGTTCGATCCAGTTCACGACGGCAGGGAGACCGGAAACCGTGAGAAAGGTCTGACCGAGGCCCCGGCTGAAATAGAACGCTGCCCAGCAAGCGGTCGGAAGAAGGAAGCTGATGGAGAGGACGACCCATGCCCGGAATGTTCGCAGCTGGGCTCCCATCCCTGGAGGCTGGCGAAGCTCTTGTCGTCCGAGAAGAGCGATGCAAAACAGAATCGGTGCGATCAGAAAGACGAAGTTGCTCGCCGGATTTCGTGGCAGGAGGTAGATGGCCGCCACCGCGGTCGCGATGAGCAGCACTGCCCATCGCGAGAATCGAACGACTCTATTCAGGAAAGCCGATGATTGCCGCTGTTCGCCGTCGGATTCCGTCAGAAGGTAGAGAGCGAGTGCCAGAAAACCGAAGGCACCGGCTGTCTGCTTGAAAGTCGTCGCAAAACCGAACATCAGGCCTGCCACGGCGCACGCCACCAGAAGGCGGCCCCGCAGCGCGAGAAACGCAAGGAAGCCACCGAGGCAGAGGACTGTGCCTACGAAACTCGGATAGATCGTGGTGAGAATGGGAAAGGGTGCCCCCCAAAGGGCCGTCAAGAGCAGGAAGACGCCCAGAGAGGCGATGCGACCCGAGACACGGCGCGCCGCCATGTAGACCAGAACGCAGGCAGTCGCCTTGAGGGTCAGTACCAGCATGCGCAGCACGGCCAGATCCTCACCAAACATCGAAAAGGCGCCACCCCCGAGGAAGAAAATGGAGGGACCGTAGAAAATCTCGAAGTCCTCTACCGGTAAATCGCCGTTGGCAACGCGCCAGGAACCGTAGGCGAGAAATCCCTCATCCAGTAATTCCAATGGGAGAAGAATCCCGAGGCTCATATAGGCAAAGGCGAAGGCGAATAGCGCGCCTCTGCCCGCGAGGGTTCTCGGATTCATGGCCGCGCCTCCATCGTCCGTCCTGCCTTATGCCTCGAGATCGAGAACCTGTATGCAGCGTTCCTGATCCGAAATGCCGCGTGCAAGGATATGATGATTCGATGGCTTGAAGCCATTGAGCAGCCGCCGACAGGACGACCGACAAGACGACCGAGAAGACGCTCGGGAAGCTGCTGCGGCGACATGCTCGGTAAGTTGCCAGCAACGAGGGGAAAAGCAAATCAACTTCCGGGTGTTCCGCTCGGAAGTACCGTTGGTCGGGAGCCTTGCCCGATGCTGCTGTCTGCCACGCGAGAAATGACCACAAGACGCAGGGGATCGCGTCTGATATCCTTCCCGGGATGGTACGCGCCATAACCCACCTGAAAGGGCAATCGCCCCAGTGGCTCCGGTGTATTCAGTGCTTCCGGCTGCTCCAGTGGCGTCTGGAGAATCAGGTTGCCTCGGGGAGGTTTCCGTCGTGAGAATCAAGTCCCTGCTGCTGCTCGGTTTACTGTTGGTCGTGGCGTTCCTCGGCCGAGGCTTCTTGTTCGAGGACAGCTCGCAGCCCTCAAGTCCGGCGCCTCAGGTTCAAAAGTCCTCCGATTGGAAGCATATCTTCCTGATTGTTGTCGATACTCTGAGGCGCGATCATGTCTCGCTCTACAGCGATGTTTTTCGGACCCCGAACATGGAGCGCCTGGCCGCGGAAGGACAGACTTTTGAGGCCGCCACGGCTTCGTTCCATCAGACGACGATGTCCATGGCCGCCCTTTTCACGGGCCGCACTCCCAGCCTGGAAAAGTCCGGAGGCGGAACACTGGACTGGAATGGGAAGACCTGGTGCGGGCTCGCCCGAATGGCCGAGGAAAATTTGGACTCCTGCATTCCGCGGGGCCTGCCGACCCTGGCCGAGGGGATGCGCGCGGCCGGCTTTCGCACGATCGGGATTTTGGCCAACGAACTCCTCTACACGCCAGGCGGTTTCGAGCGCGGCTTCGATGAATGGGTCGAGATCGCACCGGTCGACGGGAAAGCATCCACTTTCGGGAACGTTTCCAAGAAAATCTCGAGACGCCGGAGCGCTCCCGCAGTCAACGCGGAGCTCCTCCGGGTCCTCGACCAGCAACCGGCCGACCAGCGGCTCTTCGTCTACCTCCACTATATTGACGTCCACGAATATCTGGTGCTCCGACGACCCTACGCGGAAACGATCACCTCTTTCGACACACACCTGGG
>DLYX01000173.1 GCA_003447545.1 Deltaproteobacteria bacterium
CACGAGCTTGCCTCTCGCTGCGCACTGCCTCGTCGAAGCGCTCGCGAAGCTCGTCCAGCGCACGGTCCAGATTCACGGATTCTTCGAGTCGGCGCCGTTCCTCAGCCAACTCTTCGCGAAGTTCATCGAGGCCGATGAGCCGCGCCTCGGCCCCGTCAAAACCGTCACGGAGCAGCATCTCCAGAGCGGCCGTCGCATCGTCGGTCCGGGACAAGGCATCGGCAAACGCCTGAAAAATCTCGTCCGGATCGAGCCGTAATTCCTGTCGCCCGTCCCAGGCAATATATCGTGCAACCCGCATGATCAGGCCGTAACCGTTTCACCGTAGCGGACCTTGTCAGCGCGCGTCCCGAAAGATTCCTTGTTGAGTTTCTCGTTCAGATGAAGACCTTCGAGGAGAAACTCGACCCAGGACGCCAGTATCGCCGGCTCTTCGGTAACGGCAAGGTGACGAACCGCATCGCCCAGCCCCTCGATTCCCTCGAGAGCCTCACCATATTCATCCGAAGGCATTGCATCCGAAACCTCAACCCCGCCACCCGCAGCAAACCATTCCTGGACTGCCGCCAACCCCTCCATCGGCGGGAGTTTCTCGAACTCGTCGCGCCCAGCACAACCCAAAAGCCTCTCCAGCAGGCGCACATCATCGCCCAAACCCTCGGCCCCGTACTCCAGCTCCACCTTTCCGAGCATTGAAGCCGCCACGGCAGGCAGGTCGGAGACACGCGGGACGATCACCGACTCGCTGTTTCGGACGGATCGTCGCTCTGCGTTTGCGAGCAATGTCTCGAAGTTGTTGATGGTCACCCGGACACTCACGCCGGAGCTCTGGTTGATCTCGGGAGCTTCACGCGCCGCGAACGTGAGCCGAGCGATAATCGACTTCATGAAATCCGGCACAAGCACGGTGCGGTCGCCGCGAGACTCCAGATCAACCTCCTGATTGAGGATGGCGATCTCTGTCGCAAGATCTCTCGGGTAGTGGGTCCGAATCTGTGCGTCAAAACGGTCCTTGAGCGGGGTGATGATACGACCCCTGCTGGTGTAGTCCTCCGGGTTCGCAGTCGCGAGCACGAGCACATCGACCGGGAGTCGCACCGAAAATCCACGAATCTGCACATCGCGCTCCTCCATCAGGTTAAACAAACCCACCTGAATTTTCTCCATCAGGTCCGGCAGTTCATTGATCGCAAAGATGCCGCGATGAGCTCTGGGGACCAGCCCGAAATGGATCGCCTCCTCATCATCGAGATGTCGTCCCTCGGCTATCTTGATCGGATCAACTTCACCGATCAAATCGGCCATCGTCACGTCCGGGGTCGCCAATTTCTCGTTATAACGATCCTCCCGCGAAACCCAGGCGACTTCTGTTGCGTCGCCCAGAGCCGCGATTTTTTCTCGACACGCTCTGCAAATCGGGGCGAGCGGGTCGCAATGAAGATCGCAACCCGCCACGATCGGTGCTTCGGCATCCAAAAGAGAGACCAAGGCACGTATCAGTCGTGATTTCCCCTGCCCACGCTCCCCTAGAAGCACCATATGGTGACCGGAGAGAATTGCGTTTTCAATCTCGGGAAAAACACTCTCCTCGTACCCCAACAAGCCACCCGCCAGACCAACTCCCGATTCCATCCGACGAATCAGATTCTCACGGAGTTCCTGACGGATCGGGCGAGATTGGTAGTCCGAGCTCCGGAGGGCTCCGAGGGACACAGGTCGGGCGGAATTCGACGGGTTGGAATCATCCATGCACCATCATGCCGCGAGCGGCGGGGTCAGAGCAAGACGATCAGAAGTGGGGGCGAAACATATCGTAGCTGGCTTCGAGATGCTGCGGCATCACACGCGTCTCCCCCAGCACCGGCATGAAGTTGGTGTCGCCGTTCCAACGCGGGACGATATGCCAATGGAGGTGATCCGCAATTCCTGCTCCAGCGACCGCTCCGAGATTGATACCCACGTTCATCCCATCGGGCGAAAGCACCGCGCGAACCACGTCGCAGGCTCGACGCAGACCTGACATCAGAGCCTGATAGCTGTCCACGGAGATCGCCGTGAGGTCGGCCGTATGTTGGCGGGGAGCCACCATCAGATGCCCATTATTGTAGGGAAACCGGTTGAGCATCACCACGAAGTCTTCTTCGACAGAGAGCACCAGCGCGGAGCGCAAATCCGAAGAGTGCGGCAACTCGCAAAAGATACAAGCCGGCTTTGGACCATCGTCGCCAACGTACTCCATGCGCCAAGGCGCCCAGAGCGGAGACTCCGGCACTCTAGATCGCCTCTTCCCCGGAAGAATCCAGCGGACTGGAGGGCTCTATGCTGGGAGCCTCGGTTTCGGCATCCACTCGTTCCCGGAGTTCCTTGCCTGCCTTGAAGAAAGGTACCCGCTTGGCCGGAACTTCGACTGAAGCGCCCGTCTTCGGGTTCAGACCAGTTCGAGCATCGCGATTCTTCACGATAAAACTACCGAAGCCGCGAATCTCGATTCTTTCGCCGCGCACCATGGAGCCGGAGAGCGTCTCGAAAACGGCATTTACCAAACCTTCGACTTCCACCCGAGGGAGATCTGCCTGTGCGGCAATGACTTGCTCGATCAGTTCGCGCTTGGTCATCGCTCAAGCTCCGAGGCCGACAGGAACCCATCGGAAAGAATCGGCATCCGCCACAGCAAAGTTGTCGTGTTGGTAGCTGGTGCTCCATCCAGAGCGGTGAGAAAGCCCATCAAGCCCTTGGGGAGCAGAGCGTTCTGCGCGGATCCCTCCATAATGGCCTGCAACCACCAGGGCCCTTTTGCCTCACGGAAATGGACGATATTGGGAACGCCCTCAATCCCGCTTTCCTGCGCGGCAAGAGCGATCGCATCCTCGTATCCACCGAGCACGTCCACCAGGCCCACTCGTTGAGCTTCGGCACCGGTGAAGATCCTGCCTGTGCTGACGATCTCGATCTGATCAGGGGTCAGAGGCCGGACGGTCTTTACATCGTCAATAAACTGCTGATGGATCTCGTCAGCCATCGCCTGAAAGATTTCGCGTTCGGCATCGGTCGATCGGCGAAAAGGAGAGCCCATATCCTTGAGTCGGCCGGCCGTGATCACTTCGGACTGGACGCCGACTTTTTCCATCAGACCAGTCACATTAGTGAGAGAGAGGATGACCCCGATCGAACCCGTCAAGGAACCCGGGTTGGCAACCACAGTGTTCGCGGCGGCAGCCACGTAATACCCGCCCGAAGCAGCCACCGAGCCGAGACTGGCGATTGTCGGTTTCAGGTCACTGAGTTCGCGCAGGGCCTGATACATCTCCTGCGACGGGGCCACCTGCCCACCAGGTGAATCAACGCGAACGATGACCGCCTTTACGGAAGCATCGTCCCGGGCACTCTGGATCGAGCTGACGAAATCATCAGACGATGCAATCTCGCCGGTAAGGTGCACAACCCCAATCGACGGGCCGGCAGACCACGACGAGTCTCCGCCTTTTCCCACTCGGCCTACAAGATAGGCCGAGAGGAAAAAGAGAAGGACAAAACCAAAGAGCAGGCCAAAGGCCCTTCTCGAGGGAGTACCTGCCACGGTCCCTTCGCTCAGCCTTCCGACTCGGGCTCGCCCTCGGTTTTCCTTGGCGTCACGCTTTGCAGCTGTTCACCAAGAGAATCCCCGAGCGTAAAGCGTCCGCCCTCGCCCTCGCGATCCATATAAGCGGCCATCTCGGCCCGCTCTTCGGTCCGGCGCAATGCCCGCACCGACAACCCGATCTTGCGTTCCCGCAGATCGATATTGAGGATCTCGCATTCGATGACTTCGCCGACCTGAAAATGCTCTGCTGGTCGATCGATGCGCTCGTTGGCGATCTGCGAAACGTGCACCAGACCCTCGATGCCTTCTTCGATTTGAACGAAGACACCAAAATCCGTCACGCTCGTGACCGGACCGGTAATCTTGGAGCCATTCGGGAAACGACTCTCGAGACCCTCCCAAGGGTCGTTCGACAATTGCTTCACACCGAGAGAGACGCGCTCGTTCTCGACG
>DLYX01000119.1 GCA_003447545.1 Deltaproteobacteria bacterium
CATAGGGCATCGCGAATACCGCGGAACTTGCCGGCCGCTGCCGCGATATGGGCGTCGAGGATTTCGTCGAGCGCGGGGCTTGCCAGGTCGGCGTGCGCAACGATCCCGGCGATCGGCGGCGCAGCGGGATTTTGGGCTTGCATCCGGGCTTCCTCGGCAACCACAAACTCGGTCTCGCCCACCGACCGCAAGTGTTCGGGGCCATCCTCTCGGTAAGCCGACTGGCACTCCATGAACATCGTTGCGACCACGTTGTGGCTGCTGGTTGTATCTGACGCTAGTTCGTCACCCGAGTAGTTGAACATCGAGCCGGCGGGCCAAAGGTGATGGTGCGGGTCCACAATCTCGACCTGCGGATCGAGGACTTCCTCGGCGACTTGGGCGAGCCATTCAGGGGTTCCACTCTCAGGCATGAACGACATCCTGCGGTTCCTCTGCGCAGAACGCAAGCAGGATCCTTTGCGCGGACACACCGCGCCAGAGTATACTCCTCCACGCATGCAATCCCGGAACCGCAACGTACTGCTGGGAGCCCTCGCGAGCGGTGGCTTCGCACTCAGCCTGCCTGCAGGAAGGATTGCCGGAGGCTGCATGCGAGACTCGTGTGATCTGTCGTTGGTCGGCGGCCAAATCCCGATCGCGGCCCTTTCCGTCGGCACAGCCCTGCTGGTTTTCCACATCGGTGCGCGGATCGGACGGATCCGATCGGGATGGCTGGCTGCCCTGTTCCTTTGCTCCAGTTTCGGATGGATGATCGGGCTGCAAGGATCTTTGGCGCCCTTTCTGACAACCTTTGGCGCTACGCTTGCGGCTGCCCTTGTTCTGCAGCGGTCATCGGGAGTTGATACGACTCTCCCGCCGCGGGCTATCGGACTTCTTTGGAAGGGCGCGGCTCTCCTCGCTCTCCTGGGTATTGCCGTGAAGCTTTTCGCGGCAATGACCGATGATCCTTCCCGGGGCGGCGAGAATCTCGCTCAGGGTCTTTTTGCCATATTCCCATGGCTTTTGATCCTGATCGCTGTGGCCTCCTGGAAAATCGGCCGCGGCGTGAGCCCTCCCGGCTGGGGATTTATTGCGAGCTGGGCGCTGGTGGTCTTCTGGCTGTCCCTGATCGTCACCGCAACCCTCTGGTCGGTTGAGCTTGGCAACATGATACTGCCGATTCTGCCGCCATTGGCATTGATTGCCGGTTTGACGCTCGGGCCTGGACCCGAAGGAAAACTGCCCCGGCGGATGGTCCGACTGAATATGGAGATCGTCGCTGCCATCGGACTGATCATCGCGTTCCTGTTGCTGAGCGCCATGGTCGCTCCTGTCGAGACGGTCTTGCCCGAGAAACTCCGGAACCTCTGGCAGGAAGGATTCGGAGGACTACGCAATCACGGTATTCTGACCATGCTTCTCGCTTTCGGAATGCTCGGCCTGTCGGTCGCGACGATCCAGCAAGCCCGAGGAGCGCATTGGTTCCGGGCCAGCCTGCCTCTGGCCTTGCTGATCACCCTTCTGCATATGTTTCTTGCCTAGGCCGTGCCGCCCGCTATCGATTGGCGCAGAAAGTCCGCAATCAAGGCGGCCAAATCCTCCGGGCACTCAAGATGAGGATGATGCCTCACTCCGGGCATTGTCACCCGCTGCGCACCCGTTGCCTCAACGCGGCCGGCGATCTCGGCCATCGACATCGCAACCGCGCTGGAGCCGCCGTCGATATAGAGCATCGGACACTGGACTCGTTTCCAGAATTCCCAGGCCTGTTGAGAATAGTACGGCTGCGGCGACGTGGTCCGGTGTAATGGGTCGTATTTCCAGAGATAGCCGCCCTCCACCGCGCGCGTCCCATGCAACACCATATGACGAGCAGAATTCTCATCGAGAAGAGGAAAACCTTCGTGCAATCGACGCACGGCGGCTTCACGAGCAAAAGGCTTCAGGATGCGGCCCTCGATCCGCTCGAGATCATCGATCCATTTGGCAAACTTCTCCGGTGCGACCGAGAAATCTGCGCCGGGGGGGCCCAAGCCTTCGATATTGACCATCGCCAGGACCCGCTCCGGTTCGGTTCCCGCATATTGCACCGACACATTGCCGCCCATGGAATGGCCGACAAGGCAGACCTTGTCGCCGAGGTGGCGGACCAGAAAGCCCAGATCGGCCACGTATTCCGCAAAATGATAGTAGGCCCCGGCGCCGCCCCAATCCGAGTCTCCATGCCCGCGCCAATCGAGGGCGACCGGGTGATAGCCCGCGTCGCGCAGGAGTGGCGCCAGCCCGTCGAAGGCATGCGCATGTTCCAGAAGTCCATGGGCGAGAACAACCACCGGCCCTTCCCCGCCCCAATCCAGATAGTGCAGGCGCAGTCCTCGCGTCTCGAAATACCGGCTTTCACTCACCCGAACAGCCTAAGGAAAGCCGCGTGCGCGTGCGAGCAGAGCCGGTCCGCGTCCAGCCGATCGGTCGAGACGATCTCGCTGCAGTCCATCTCCTATTCGTTCAGGGCCGCGACATCGACGAGCGTGTCCCCGATATTATAGAAGTCCACCGTGACGAAGTTGGCCATTCGATCATTGCGGAGCATGCATTCCTCGATTCGAGATCCAAGAAGTGGGTTGAAATTGATCTGCTCCGCCAGCTCCGGGGAGCCCAGGGTCTGCGTCAGGAAGTGATTCAGGATAAAGAGCGAATTCTCCGGGTTGCCGCGATTCGGCTCACAACTCAAGTCTTCCGGCACAGAAAACGAATAGGGTGTCTCAAAGGCGAAATCCCAAACCGGCAAGTACCAGTCGCGTGCACCTCCATCCAAATCGGTAAATACAACGAGTCGTTTGCCACTCTCGATCATCTCTCCCAGGGTGGGCCAGGGATCCTCGAGGGACTGCGCATGCGCATATTCGACAAGGCCCGCCTCGGCGAAAACGTCCGCGATATCATCACCATCCACATAGCTTTCGAAGATAATCGTCACGACCTCGCGGGGATTCGCTTGCAGGAATTCGCGGATCTCCGTGAGGGTGGAGAGCAGCGGATAAGTGCCCAGGTCCGCCAGCGCGTGATACTGAACCACTTCTCCGTCGAGGATATACGCGTCGAGCATCAACCCGCGGATGCCATCGGACAACTGCCGCGGGACCGCAAACTCCTGATTGGGTCCAATGAATCCATCCGTGGCATTCGAGTATGCATTATGAGTCGTCGCATAGGCGACTTCGTCGTACGCGCGATCACATAGCTGGCTCCCTCCGTTGCAGAGAAGCGGCGTCGGCGTCGGCCCCGGGGTCGGTGTGGGGGTGGGATCGGGACCGGGGCTACCGCTATCCCCGCAGGCGGCAACGATCATGGCGGTACACAAGGCGAGCAGGCTATTTCGCATCAGCATGGCCCTGCTATGCCATACCACAGTGCCCGTTGGCGAACGTCAGGTCGCGGTCTCGAGCTGACCGGGTACGTTCCAACACCGCGGCATGGGCGCGTTTGCAACCGTCAGGAGCCCGGGTGCCGCGGTACAGACATCCGGGATCGAATTGATCATCCGTGCGGCTGTGCCCAGCGTGCCGGCCCCGGCATCGCTGCCGCTGCCCGAGAGCCCCACGTTCAGGTGTACCCCCGGATCGCCATCGACATGCACCTTCCAGACGCCCGCATGAGGCTCGACTGACCAATCGGGGTCGAGCGCATCGCCTACCCGCCACATCAGGTCTTCGGTCACCACCGCATTTCCCGCAGCCATGACCGAGACCTGAAGGTGGATCCCACCCACTGTACCGGCCTTTACGCGCCCTCCGAGCATATCTTCGCGCGCCCGGGCAAATGCGGGACGGGTACCTACCGACTCGACATCGAATGCGAGCGCTTCGGCAAGCATCCGGCACGCTTGCTGAAAGGAATTGGTCATGAAGTCAAAGTAGTCCGGATCGGCCTCGAGCGCCTCGACTTGGCGGCCAAACCGCATCACCTCCGTCAGCAGGAAGGGGTCCCACCCGCGCAGATCGCCGTTTTCGCGTATATGTACGCCGCGCACGCGGGCGCAAAGGGACGATGCAACCAGCGGCAACAGATCACCTCCGAAGCCGGGGTTCACCCCTGTACCCAGAAGGGAAGATTGCCCCTTCGTGCATGCCGCCTGCAAATCCGCGAATTCCGGACGACTCTTCGGATAGAAAGCGGCACTTGGCGTGATCACGTTCTTGCCCGCAGCCAGAATCTGCAGAATTTCGTCGTAACGCTCAAACGGTGAATTATAGAGCACGACGTCGGCATCGACCCCGAAGGCTTCTTCGCCATTGCCGACGGCCTTTACGCCAAGGGGAGCAATGCCGGCAATCTCGCCTGCGTCGCGGCCGACCTTGTCGGCGTGATGCACAACCGCGCCAACCAGCGTCAGTTCGGGATGCTGCGCGATCAGCCGGATCTGCTCACTGGCAATGGAGCCGGTGTACCATTGGATAACACGGTAGGGCATCTGGACCTCCTGAGTTGAAACACGGGCCGACCATGACCGCCGACATCGAGGATATTTCTGCCCCAATTCGCTTCCGGCCGTCAACTGCGAGGCTGCCTGGATTCCATGCTGGTTTGGCGAGCTTCAGGCGGCCGAACGGCGCGATGTCGCTTGATCGTTCGCCCGGACGGGTCTATTGAGTGCCTTGCGGTTGCATCATCAGGCGTCGTTGCCAAATGGATCCGGGTGTTCACAGGGAGCTCTCCGGGCGTCGGACGACCCTCGGCCTGCCGCGGCCGAGCAGATTGAAAGGAGAGCAAGCAGCATGAGTCGCCGAGCGCACATCGTGGGAGTCGGAGAAACGCAATACGCCCGTTGGGGCAAGATCACCGATACCCCCGAACACACTTTAGCCATTCGGGCCATCCTGAATGCCGTTGACGATGCTGGCTTGACCATCGACGACGTCGACGGGATGTCCTCGTTCGCCGAGGATCGAAATGAGGCCGTCTTTCTAGCCGCTGAACTCGGTCTTCCGACTTTGCGCTACGCCAACATGGTCTGGCTCCCGGGTGGCGGCGGTGGCTGCGCGGCCGTCGGCAACGCTGCCATGGCGGTCGAAACCGGACAGGCGGAGGTTGTGGTTGTTTACCGCTCTCTGTGTCAGGGGCAGTTCTTCCGTTTCGGTAACGCTGGCGTGGACGATTGGGGCGCCCAGACGCCGACGCCCACCGTGACGCAGGCCCAGAATCCCATGGCCGCATCGATGGGCTTCGCGATGCCCTACGGAATGCTCATGGCCGCCGCTGCCTATGCCTTGCCGACTCGTCGTCATATGCACCTCTACGGCACCCGCCCGGAACACCTCGGACAGCTCGCTGTAACGTTCCGCGAGCATGCCAGTCGCAATCCGCGAGCCGTGATGGGGCACAAGCCGATGAATATCGATGATTATTTTGCCTCCCCGATGATCGCTGATCCGCACCGGCTCTTCGATTGCTGTCTCGAGAGCGACGGTGCGTGTGCGGTGGTGGTCACGACCGAGGAACGTGCCCGCGACCTCAGAGCGGCTCGCGTGGAGATCCTCGCAAGTGAGCAAGGCGCGCCCGAGGGATTTGCCTTCGGCCCGTTTACCAACGCCAATGTCGCCGACGAGATTTATGCTACCGGTGCCTGCGAAGAGATGGCCGGTCGTCTCTGGGGCAAGGCCGGCCTGCAGCCCAAGGACGTCGATGTGGCCCAGATCTATGATCACTTTACAGGCTGCGTAGTCATGCAACTGGAAGACTACGGATTCTGCGAGCGTGGTGAAGGCGGCCCCTTCATCGAGTCGGGTGCCCTTGCCTGGGACGGCGGCAGTCTGCCGACCAATACTCACGGCGGCAGCCTCAGCGAGGCCTACATCCACGGACTCAACCATGTCGTCGAGGGCGTGAGATCCCTGCGCGGCGAGAGCACCAGCCCGGTCGACAATGCCGAGGTCTGCCTGGTGACAAGCGGTGCCTGCGTTCCTTCGAGCGCCGTGCTGTTGGGAAGGAAATAGAAATGAGCGAGAGATTCTTTCCGGATGCAATGCCGTCGCCGATGGCCGACAATATCACCCTGCCCTGGTGGCAACATGCCGCCGAACATCGATTGGTCGTTCAGCGCTGCACCGCCTGTGGGGCGACGCGGATTCCGCCCTCGCCGGTCTGTGCGACCTGTCGCTCGGAAGAGTCCGAGTGGCAGGAAGTCACCGGCCGCGGTGAGGTCTACACCTTCACGGCCGTCCACCGCGCCATCGCACCCGATCAGCCGCTGCCGACCGTAATTGCGGTCATCTCCCTCGAAGGCTCCGGTGGCTTGCGCATCATGTCGAATCTGGTGGACGTCGATCCGGAGAAGATCGAGATCGGCATGCCCGTCGAAGTTGTCTGGCAAGATATGAGCGAGGACCTTGCCGTGCCGCGTTTCCGCCCCGCCTCATCCTAGACCGGCCATTGCACCGAACCAGTCGGTGGGGCTTGGTGGTTGGCGATCCGAAAATTCGAAAAAGATCATTTTCAGATAAACCCTCCTTTTTTTCAGCGATCCGGTAATCATTGAGGGAGTCGAACGTCTGCACCTCCAGAAGGACCTGCTGCGAGCGGGTACTCTGGCCGCCCACGTCGGGGCCAGATAGCAAGGAGGGATCGGATGAAGTACTCAATAGTCGTTCTGGGAATGTTGCTGGCCCTTGGCCTGACCGAGGCGCGGGCAAACGCAGCGGCGGGGACAAAGGCTGATTGCGAGGCTTCCAGTCGCGTATGGGAAGATGGCAGGTGCGTTCCTGCTGAAAAGGTTGATTGTGATCGGGCGGGTGCCTGCGGTGTCGACGGACTCGACGCCGCGGGCTGGACCAAGGTGACCCGGGAGTCGTCCGGATGCGCTGCCACAGAAGCTGGTGGGAAGGCCTACGATGAAGCTGCAGCCCGCGTGACTCGCCTCGATCGCCGATCTTCTTCCGCGTTCAACTTGATGCGACGCTACCAGCGTCTCTGCTTGCAGGGCTAGGCGCGACTACTCCAGAGCCTTGGCCACGTCCCCGACGGGCCAGGGCTGGTGCTCTTCATAATCGGACATCTGGGTCTCGCCGTTTGCGACCTCGCCGGAGGCGGCGTCGTAGACGGTCCAGTGCATCGTCTCACCGAAGAGCGGCTGACCTTCGACGGAAATGACCCGGAGTTCGCCTTCCTCAAATTCGCAGAGGGGCTGGATAGCGCGGACCAATTGATGGCCGTTCAGGTGGCCATCACCGAAGTTCCAACCGAGAATCGTGCCGCCGAGAACCTCGCCCTCGTACCATTCGTATTCGTCGATCTGGTCCACCGCGACAGGCAGCGCCTCGAAAAGCGGACGGCCTTCGAAATGCATGAACCTGCTCACGCCCATCATCACCTTGGCGACTTCAAATTCCTTGGGGTCTTCGAGCAGATCGGCCAGTTGGTCGTTGACCGTGCCGCCGACCTTCTTGAGCTTTTTCAGCTTCTCGACCGATCCATTCTTCCGAAAGAGCCAGACATTATACGCCCAGTTGCCAGCGTAATAGCGCATCGAGGGCAGGAATGAGACGCGCGAGGGCACCAGATTGCCATATGCCGGCACCACCGCCAGCGAGAAAAGCATCACCGCCAGCAGTAGCGGCATCCCACTCATGTCCAGTACCGACATTTCGGGGTGGAACCAGAAGAGAAACCAACCACCGTAAATCATGAGGATGTTCCACTCCACCGGCATCCCATTGGGGTTGTTCAAGCCGATGAATCCGTGGAAGCCGGTCAAGAGAATGCACCCCGCGAGCAGCAGCGCGGTGCTTCCGGTCAAGGCGGCCGTGAGCAGAATAAACGGAATCACGATTTCGGAGATATGGCCGAAGATCGCGATTTTCTCGGCCATCGCGGACGGACGGAGATCGTCGGGAAAATTCCGGAAAAGCCGCTTCTTCAGGACTTTCGGAAAAAAAGGACCGTTGTTCATCATGAACATGATCACCGAGGGGAAGTGGCCGTTCCACTTCGATACCGCAGCCCAGATCCAGATGAAGGACCAGGTCAGCATCGCACCGGCAATCCAGAGATCATTGGCGGCGGCAAAGATCATCGCGCCCATCACGACCCAATAGTGTTCGTAGCGGGCTGCGAGAAAGAGCGTCTTGTCGAGCACTCCGTTCAGGGCGACAAGCACGAAACAGGGAAGCAGCAAGGCGGGTGTGACCTCAGGGGCAAAGAGCACTCGAAACAGTGAAAGCTGTGCCAGAACATAGGCGATCACATCGATATAGTTCCGCGTGTCGCCACCAATCAGCGGTGCCCCGCGAAATAGCGGCAGCTTGATGGTGCCGGGGCGTGCGAAATGGCGATAGCCACCGAAGAATTTGTCGAAACGCGCATTCATCGGCCCCCAACCGCAACCGAACCCCAAAAGCTCCCAGGTCATCGACCAGACGATCGCCTTCTTGAAGGCCTCGGCCGTAAACGCCCATTCCCCGAACTGAAGGAATCCGGGGTAGCCAACGTTGAAGCTGCACCAAAAGGCCCAGATCCCGATCAGGCCGATGAAGTATTTGCCCCAGTAAAGCGCCATTACGCTCGGCCGGTTCGGACTCGAGTCCGCCCACGTGGTGCAGGCCAATCGAATCCGCTCGGGGAATGAGGCATCGATGATGCGCTGGGGCTCATAGGGCGGCAGATCTTCCGCCAGGCTATCGGTCAGGGGGTCTTTTGCCACAGTTACTCTCCGTCCAGCGCTAGGCGTTTTGCATTGTTGCTTGGTCATGGTCGCGAACAGGGCCACGGGCACCGTCGATGCCCGAGATTACGTCTACGAGCTAATCTCACCAGACCAGCGAGGCCATTAGGGCTCCTTCTGGCGCAATCTGCCGCCCTTCGTCAAACTCGCAACGAAGAGCCCCGCATTTAGCGGCCAGAGGGGCATCCAACAGGGGCGGCGCCGACCTAGGGACGGCAGCTGAGTCGTATACGGTCCCGATCACCGCCACTACCAGCTTGGGCACGCGCACCAACCAATGCAGGCCTGCCACCGGCAGGAACAGGGATCGTTGCCATTCGCGTGCACTCTCCACCCGGCTCGAGGGGGAACTCCAGCCCGGCGAGCACGCCGGCGATCTTCAGAGTTGCCGGCTGTCTCCAGGACCCCAGGGCGCGAACCCCGTCAATTTCCTCGGCCGCGCATGAAATCCGCTCGTCCGCCTCACCCAGACATGCCCAGACACGGAAGCCACAGACGCCTGAGGCCGCATCGAAATCGCATTCCGGATCACCGTCCGTGCATTCCTGCACTCGCGAGGGAATCCCGGAGCGGTCCATGGCAATCGCCTCGGCCCCATGCTCAAGCGCCCAACTCAAACGACAATCGGTTCGGCGAAGACCTCCTGGAATACGCACTGCTGGAGCTTCAAGTAGGCAGGTATCGGAGCATCGGCCGTCATCGCCCGTTCCCGATTCACATTCTTCGGTACACTCGAGAATTCCGTTCCCGCAGGCCTCCTGGACACAGCGAGAGGAGCATCCGTCGCAGTTCGCTGTGTTCCCGTCATCGCAGGATTCGCCGGTTTCGATCTGTCCGTTGCCGCAACTAGCTGTGTTGACGACGCATTCTATATCGAGTGGATTGCGCACCATCTTGCGACGATCGCCAGGTCCGGTCCGTGCCCCGATGTCGAAACGGGCGCGGCGGCCGGCTGCAATCTCCAAAGAAAATTCGCTCGTACACGTGCCTGAGGCGATCGAAGTTCCAGAATGGAGCTCGCGAGTGCCCGCAAAGACCGTCACTCCGGTGTCCTTGAAAGCATCGCTGATCGTGATCGCATTGGCATCAATCAGACCGGAGCGCTTGGGGAATCGGGGGCTCTTGAGAGTCGCGCGAGCCACTTGCGCCTCCGCACACTGAGGAAAGGCCGGGGCCGCCGAGCCAAAGCAGACCGCGGCCGCGACCTCGCATTGGCCATTGCTTATACCATCCTGATCACAACCCGGATCCCCGTCGGTGCAGAATTGGCGTCGAGAGGCCACACCCGACCCGACCACGCTTAGAGAATTGCCCCGGAGGTTCCAGGCGGCGAGACAGCCGCTTCGCGCGATCGGTCCAGGTATGCGCAAGCCCTCCCCCGTAGGCAGTCGGCATTGCGCCGAGCAGCCGTCGCCGTCTTCCTCATTTCCATCGTCGCACTGTTCGTCGCATTCGAGAATCGAATCGCCACAGACTGCATCCGTCGCGCGGCAATCCCCACGGCAACCGTCGCAGTCCAATGTATTGCCATCGTCACAGATCTCTTCAGGATCGAGGGTTCCGTCGCCGCACTCCCCAGGCAGATCGCCGCAGGTCGGTAAATCCGGCAGCACGGATATCTCCGGAGTTGGGGAAACCGATCCGGTGATTTCGGGAGCAAGACCGCTCGTCGCCAGCCGAACCGCATGGCCTGCTGCTACCCGGCCCCCGACGCGAAGTTGATCTCCCGCAGCAAGGTTGGCTACGGCGAAGATTTTTGGGCAGTCGGGATCTGACGGAAAACAACCGTTCGTGCTGCCACCTGCCAGCAATTCGCTCTCGGGTTCTATCGCTATGCGGCAAGCAGTCGCGTAGATGATACCACCAAAATCGAATTGCGACCGCTTCCCACTGGTGTCCAGATCTCCGGCAAACCGAATCTCACCGGAAGTCGCGATGGTATCGACAAAGCCGCCGGTGCCATTGGCCGAGGAAAGATCCACCGCTCCGAGCAGGATCCCACCCGCCGCCTGCATCGTCAGACTTCCGCCCACGCCACGCTTGGAACTCGCGTGCAATTCGCCCAGCGGTCCCTGCTCGATCCGGCCCCCCGCGC
>DLYX01000447.1 GCA_003447545.1 Deltaproteobacteria bacterium
GTCGAGGCCGGGATCCGACGAGGCCGAGGCAATCTGGCACGATGGCAAGGCGAGGTGCAGCGATTACGTGACCATTTGGCCACTCGACGTGTCGAGATCGCAGCCAGCATCGACTACTGAAGATCCGGAACAAGCTATGTCCGATAGATATTTCCCGCTCAAATCGATTGCTTTT
The DNA here is from genome assembly GCA_003447545.1 of Deltaproteobacteria bacterium. Taxonomy (GTDB): domain Bacteria; phylum Desulfobacterota; class Binatia; order UBA12015; family UBA12015; genus UBA12015. The sequence goes on from DLYX01000447.1 coordinate 176, forward strand.
CTTTTTTTTCTGGTGCTTTCCGCTTGCGGCCCGGGGCAAGGAGGCGCACCCCCGAGTGTCGGGGACGGCTCGTCGGACGAGGCCGCATATCTTTTTGACGATTCCGTTGTGCGTACATATTCAATCGAGTTGAGCGAGGAGAATCGTGAGTTTCTCGATGCCGCTCCGGCTCGAGAGGAATACGTATCCGGTTCAATTGTGGTTGATGGAGAACGGATCGGCCCGGTCGGCGTCCGATACAAGGGCAGTGTGGGCTCCTTTGCCGGTTGCGTGGCCGGAGGGGCTGGTGGGCTTACGGATGTGTCAGGACCGAAGGTCTGCCCGAAACTCGGAATCAAGGTCAGCTTTAATCAATTTGTGCAGGATGGTCGCTGGAAGGGCCTCAAGAAGCTCCAATTCCACGCGATGAATCAGGACCCCACCTATATGAAGGAAGCTCTGGGGTACTCGATGTTTCAGGATTTCGGAGTCGCGTCGTCGCGGGTCGCTTTCGTACGGTTGGAGATCAACAACGAATTCATTGGCATCTTCGTCTTGATCGAGGAGCTCGATAGTCGCTTTGCCGAGTCCCGTTTTGGTGAAGTCGAGGGTGGGGAAGGAAATCTCTACAAGGACTTCTGGCCGAGTCGCCCCAGTCCGGAAGCGGACTTCATTAATACGATCCGAGCGGAATTCGGGGCGGGTGTAGACACGGCTATTCGGACCAACCGGTCCGAAGCGACGCTGAACCACGACGTCATGTCCGGCTTTATCACCGAGTTTCAGGCAGCGCGGGCGATTGGCCCCGATGCGGTCGATCGTGTTGTCGATCGCTGGATGGACGTCGATTATATCCTGAGATATTTTGCCGTCGATCGAGCCCTTGAAGCGGACGACGGTCCGATGCATTTCATCGCTTTCGGTGCGGCCGGCGATCCCTACAACGGGCAAGCCTGGAATCACAACTACTATTGGTACGCCGCGTTTGAGGAAAAATTCCTCTGGCCGGTCCCTTGGGATATGGACAATAGCCTTGGCTCGCCCCTCGTGGACTCATGGGTGGATGTCCCGTGGAATGATCTTGATCTCGAATGTGTACTCATTCCCCATTCGGTGGGCTTTCCACCGGTGCCTACAATGCCGCCGGCCTGTGACCCTCTGATCCGTAGCCTCGCTCGGCGGCAAGAGCCCTATCGCAAGATTGTGGAAGAAATGCTCGCAGGTCCGTTTTCGGAGCAGGTGGTGAACGGAAAGCTGGATCGCTGGGAGCAATTGCTGACGCCTCAGGTCGCCGATGAGGTTCGGTTGGGAATCCGTCGCGGCAGCGATGTTGCGGATTGGCAGCGCCTGATCGAGCAGCTGCGAGAGTATCTGGCAATGCGGCACGTGGAGATTGCAGCCACCATCAATGTCGTGGATCCTACGGGATCTTTCAAGCAGGACTCGGACTGAAATCCGAGATCGCAAGGAGCAGATTCATGAGAATCATCTCGCAAAAGCGAGTAGCTACGCCCGGATATGTGGCATTTTGCATGTCATTTGTCCTGTTTTCCCTTTTTCTGGCACTGCCGGCAGCTTCCGCTGACGAGGTGCCGCCGCTGGGTGCGAGCGCTGACCTGACTCAGGCCGCCACGACGAAAGAGGTGGCCGCGGAGTCATCCACCGAAAAGTCGGCGGTGAAAAAGAAGAAATCAAAAAAAGGTAAAAAGAACGACTTCCGCGTCTATTGGAAGAACGGCGTTCGCTTCCGCAGTAATAGCAAAAACTTCCGGTTTCGTATTGGCGGCAGCATGCAACTTGACGCCGGAATTTTGACGCCGAGCAAAGCTTTGCAGCAGGAGTTCGACATTGACTCCCTGCAGAACAACGTGCGCTTTCGACGGGCGCGCTTGAAGGTCGAAGGGACGTTGTACAAGATCTTCGATTTCAAATTCCAGTATGGATTCGTCGACGGTAAGGACGGATTCCGCGACATGTATGTCGCCGTAAAAAAGGTTCCATTGCTCCAGCGGATTCAAGTTGGTCAGTTCAAGGAGCCGTTCTCTTTGGAGCGCATGACCTCCAGCAACAACGTGACCTTTATGGAGCGAAGCCTTCAGTCGCGCCTCGAGCCGCGCCGCAATCCGGGCATCGCCGCTTTCATGCATTTCTTCGACAAGCGAATGACGGCAGCAGCCGGCGCTTTTCGGATTGTCGACGACCTTGGGGATACCTTCGATAGCGGTTCCTCCTACAGCCTGGCCGCTCGTGTGACCGGTCTGCCCTGGTATGACAAGAAGGGCGAGCAGTTCCTGCATCTCGGCCTGTCCTACGCTTTTGATTTTCACAACGGAGATGAGATCCGGGTTCGCCAGCGACCGTCGACCCAATTCGGCCCCCGTCTGGTCGATACCGGAAAATTCATCACCAACGATATTACCTACCTGGATCCCGAAATTGCTCTCGTTCTCGGACCACTATCCTTCCAGGCGGAGTATTTGCATGCGTTCCTGAACCAGCAATATATCGGCGACCCGCAGTTCTCGGGATGGTATGTCGAGACCAGCTACTTCCTGACAGGGGAGCACCGGCCCTACAACCGGAAAAAAGCCAAATTCAAGCGACTGAAGCCGATCAACGACTTTGGTTGGGGCGATGGTTCCGGTTGGGGCGCCTTTCAAGTTGCAGCGCGGTTCTCTCAACTCGATCTGAATTCCGGCGATATCGAGGGTGGCCGCATGGAAGATGTGACGCTCGGACTGAACTGGTACCTGAACCCGGCCGTTCGCGTGATGTTCAACTACGTCTATGGAGATCGAATCGACGAGCCGGGCACCGAGAACGTGTACCAGATGCGTTTTCAGACGGCTTTCTAGGAACTCTCGAAGCCTGCCGTGCGCGTCGCCGCGCGCGGCAGGCGCCACCTGCGTGCTTGAGCCACAGGGCTCGCCCAAGGTCCTTTGAGAGGCTGGCTGGCCCTTCAGGACAAGCGCCCCGGAGGTCTCGGGGCCGATGGGCAACGCTACTCCCCATCTGATCCCATCGTGGGGTGGTTCGCCATGCTTTTCGATGGGATATAAGACTTCGTCATGCGAGTGCTGCGAAATTTGGCCCTGGTAATCGGTGGATTGATTCTGGGAAGCTTTTTGATTGGTTCTTCCGTTCTCATGGTCCGCTGGGTGCAGGTGAAAACCTTTCCGCAGCCACCGTCGACGGAACATCTGCCGCAGAAAGCGGCGTATCTGGACTCGCTGGGGGGTACGGAGCTCGCGACCGCACCGAATATCGTGATCATTTTTTTTGATGATCTTGGCTACGGCGACCTCTCGATGAACGGTAATGCGTTGATCGATACGCCACGAATCGACACTTTGGCAGGTGAGGGCATTCAACTTACCAACTTCTATGCGCCGACGTCGGTGTGTACGCCCTCCCGCGCAGCCTTGCTGACGGGCCGGTTCCCCATCCGGTCAGGCACTCAGGGGCATGTCTTTTTCCCGGACGAGTCACCGATCGGGACGCTCCGGCGGGTGATCGGTGTGGGCAACGAACTGCCCGCCGACGA
>DLYX01000206.1 GCA_003447545.1 Deltaproteobacteria bacterium
GAGGTCGGAATCCTCATCCTTGGCTCCGATACCGGATTGGAACATCAGCAGATCGCGAACCGTCAGCGGGCGCCTCAGCGGCTCTGTCGGAAATGTGCCGTCGGGACGAAGATCCTTGCTGGTGGCAACGCGCAGATCAGCCGCCTGCGGAATAAACTCGGCGACAGGTGCTTCGAGTTGCAAGCGACCTTGCTCGATCAAGATCATGGCGGCGACCGCGGTCACCGGCTTGGTCATTGAAGCTAGCCGAAATCGAGTATCGATGCGCATCGGCAGTCCCGCCTCGCGGTCGGCATAGCCGGCACTCACCGCTGAAACGACAACCCCGTCACGGGCGAACGCAGCCACGTAACCCGACTGCAATTCCAGCCAGGCGCTCATACCGAGGAACACCTTGAGGGATGCCTCCGCGATCGAGCCCAGCGGTTTCATTTCCGTCTGTTCGGCACCTGCCGGTGGCAACTCCAGCGTTTCACTCCGAGTGCAACCCAACGCCAGGCTGAAGCACAAAGCCCCCAGCAGCAATCGCGGCCAGACGACCCCCGTCGTGATTCGCCTTGCCACGTGCGTCGTCAGTTCCCCGCCTGCTCGAACTCCAGTCCGACATCCGGGAAATGACCCAGAAGGTCCTCGCCCATGCCCCGAGCAACCGAATCGATGCCGAACGACTCGCGAACAAAGGAAGTCACGGCATGGTTCACAATCGGCCAGCCTTCTCGCACCGGGAGGGCATCTTCCTGACACCCATCGGTGCCCAGTCGCGCGATGTTTTCAGGCACCGGCAGCCCGGCGCGTTCGGCAATATCGATGATCCCGCCATCCTCATCCCCGATCGCACAGAGGTCGGAGACAGCAAGGTGGCCGCCTCTCTCGAGGATCAGAAAGCGCTTCGGCCCCGGAGCGGCTGCGTATCCATCTCGCAACCCTTGCAGGCCGACCGATTTGTCGATGGCCCCCGCGATCCACAAAGAGGGGCGATCCGGGAAATTACCGGATCGACTGCCACCGCCAGTCATCGGCACGTAGGCCAGAACATCAGCTTCCGACGCAAATCGCGTCGCTGTGCCAGCGCCGGCCGAGTGGCCCACGATCACGAGGCCGTCGGTCACCGCCAGTCCCTCCAGCAAATGCCCGGGCGTGCCGGATGCTTCCACCAGAGCGTCCACAGCCATCCGGGTGACCACCACATCGTCCATCGGCATATCCGGAGCAAAGCCAAGTGCTGCGGCAAGACCGCGCTCGAGGTAGTCCACGGAGACCACGACAAAACCCCAACTAGCGAGGTGGGCCGTCATGAAAGTCGATTGGGTGCGAAAGGCAGAATAGCCATGCGCGAAGATCGTGGTGGGGAACGGCGCATCGCCCGAAACCTCGATGTCGCGGTAGGCCTCCTCCACAAAAGGAGGGTTCGCATCGGGGTCGAGCAAGCCATCGATCACCGGGGGCAACCATGAGCGGATGAAATACTCCTCGCGGTCCACGCCCGCCTCGGCGCCGGGATCCGCCGGATACCAGATCTCGACCTCACGATCCGCTAGATTCAAAGTGGTCACACCGGCCACATAAGGCCCCGGAACATCGAAAAATTCGGTATCCGCGCTTGAGGAGCCGGAACAAGCGGCCAGACCAAGGCTTAAGGTTGCGACCAAAAATCGGGTGAGAAACGGAGACGGACATTGGTTAATCATTGCCCCATGTTGCCGAGTTCCGCGTCTGGATACAACCCGCTACCCACCCGACCACCCGTGCTCGGGTGCAATCGACCCTTTATCGGCGCCGCTTGACCTGAATCACAATTGGGGCAGGAGATTCATCTCCGATCTCGACGCTCACAACCTTGCTTCCTCGAACAGGGCCACGAGACACGCGAATGCGTGCCACCCCGGGATTCAAAAAATCGAAATCGAACTTGCCTTCCTGATCACTAAGCACGTCCAGCCACCGCCCATAACCAACCGGCGTCGAGAGCATCGCGCCCGCGACAGGCAACCCGTTCTGGTCCACAACCTGCCCCTGCAAACCAATCTGGCCTGGCCGCTCCATTTCGGAGCGAGGATTCCCGACCAGTGGGAGGTAAGCTCCGTGCTGTGCCCACGGCAAACTGATCTCGAGCCGACGCTCGGCCTGCCCCCGATAGACCAATTCCCCCCTTTGGATGAACCGGCGACGGCTGGAGAGCGTATAAGTCCCATGGGGCAAGTTGGGGAAACGGAAATAGCCCGATGGTCCAGTAATGGTACGCAACTTCAGCAGTCGCCCCTCTGGACTCCGTCCTTTCAATTGGAGCCCAATACCAGCGACAGGTTCTGCGTCGACATCAACAAAACGACCGGCCACGTCCAGTAATGCTGCCGGAGTGCTCAGCTTGTTTTCAAAGTCGGCAACGGCTGCCCGAGCCTCGGGGAGGATATCACTCCGCTCAACGACTTGATTGTTCAGCTCGTCAGGGTCCTCGTTGATCGAATAGATTTCCTCGGTGCCATCGCTATTGCGTACGTATCGCCAATCCAACCCTCGAACAAAATGGTGAATCGTGGCAGGAGGCTCTCCGTTCAAACGAATCGCGGCTTGGCCGGCTAACTGATCCGTGCCGGTGGGTGTCCCATCGACAATATTCGGACGAAGCGTTCTTCCCCAACGACCAGAAACCTGCGGCAAGCCGCCGAAGTCCAATAGCGTCGGGAACAGGTCAACCATGGACACCAGATCGTCCCGAAGCACACCTGCCGGAACCGTATCCGGTAACGAAAACACCAGAGACGTTCGAAACCCCTGCTCGTAAATAGTCGCCTTACCGCGGGTCTGCCCGGAAAAGCCTCCGAGTTCCCAGCCATTATCCGACGCGTAAACAATCAGAGTATCCTCACGCAGTCCGCGACTTTCCAGCTCAGCGAGGACCTCGCCAAGGACATCATCCATCCACAATAAATTCGCGAGATATTGGATGGTGAGATTTGAAAGTCCCAGGCCCCGAAAGCGATCTGTATAGGTAGCCGCCGCGTTGAATGGAGTATGCGGCAGCATAGGTGCCAACCAGGCAAAGAAGGGAGCGTCTTCCGTGGTATCGAGGAAATCGCGGAAAGGGTCTATGCCCTCCCGCCCGAATTGGTCGCCGACACTGGAAAAGAAACCCGGACAGCACGATGTCGCCATCCCGGAGGTGAAGCCTCCATCCAGATAAGTACCCTCCCAAAACTTTCCACCTTCGAAGGATACGTAACCTCGACGCGCCAGCTCGCGGGGTAGAGTGCGGAAGTGTGCCGACTCGCGACGATACGGGATGTCACCCGAGGAAGTTTCGATCGAGGCCCGCCGCTGCTCCCATTGGGCAGAATGTATCCCGGACAAAAACGTTCGCAGCGACGGCCAACAGACACTGGCCGTGTTGTGGGCATTTGTAAAAACGGTACCGGACTCTGCAATCTCATCCAAGTTGGGGGTCAATGCCAGCGGGTGGTCCATAAACCCTGCATGATCCCAGCCGTGGTCGTCTCCGATAATCAAAACGATATTCGGCTGTTTCGCCGCAGCGGTGCCCGAGACCAGAAGGAGCCAAGTCCCCACAATAACAATGTAGGTGCGCATCACGATCCGCGAACAATACCCTATCGCTCGAAGACCGCCAATATCCTAATTTTACTTGAAAGCATCTCCATCATGGAATTAATTTGATCGGCATGGCGAAACTCTGTCTGCACCAGCTAAAGAAGCGATATGCAGGAGTCCGGATCGATGAATTCACCCAACTTCGGCGATCTCCGCGCGAGTCGCCTGAGACAAGTCGCCCTTGGCTATCGGCTTCTTGCCGCCCAGAGATGGGGCGATCTCGGCGACGGCCATATCAGCGCGCGTGACCCGGAGC
>DLYX01000141.1 GCA_003447545.1 Deltaproteobacteria bacterium
GATAGACTTGAGTGAGGATAGCTTGATCATGGAACGAACCCCGACCGACCAAACAGGCACCAAAGACTTTGCCGACCGGCTTCCGCTCCCCAGCCATGCACGAGGGGTCCTGACTCTGGCCATGGAGAGGCTTCTCGCCGGGTCCGCGGCGGGCACGGTCAAGGCGATGCTCGAAGGCCAAGGGGCCGACCCGGCGCTTCTGCAGCCGTTCCGACTCATCGCGAGCCTGAGCCCCGCGCCGGATGCTTTGCTGCAGGCTCGTCATATCGCACTGATCCAGACCACCCATGCCGAAGACGGCCTCTTGCTCGTCCTCCAACCCGAGACGCCATCAAGCCATTCCCTGTTCGATGCGTGCCAACGATCCGAGCCCCAGAGCTACCGCGGCCGATCGATCCACGCACTGGCCGAATCTTCTCTTCGGCTCTGCGCCATCGAAGAAGACCTGATCCTCGTCGGACGAGAAGAACTGATCAGAAACTGCATCGACACCCGCGAATCTGCCGCCATCGATGCTCCGGCGATTGCCCCCTACCTCCCACACCTCAAGCGCGAGGAACCCATTGCTTTCGTCTACGGGCTGCCCGCCCTCTATCGCGACATCAAGGCCCCCGGCTCGGGAAAGGCCAGTCTGCGCGGCGCCAGGTCAATCCAGGGCTGGCTTTCCCTGGACCGCAGCGAGGTCGAAGGAGAAGTGGAGATTCACACCGACGGCGCGGAAACGTTGGCCGGCCGGTTCAACGACTTGAGAGCAGAGGCGATGACGCCTCTCACTCTTTCGGACGACGGCCGCGCCATGACGGTCACAATTCCGCCGACCCCCTTTGTGTCGCCGCCGGCCGAACAGCGGCAGTCCCTGGCTCTTCTCAAGAGCCTTTTCTTCGGCCTCGATGCCATTGACTATGCGGAGGCCGTAGCGCAGGGCGCCAACAACCCATGGATGAACTTCCACGTCGAGGGCGATCCCTACTCGATCTTCATCAATTTCGAATTTCGCGACCGCGCGCAGGTCGAGCGATTCGAAAAAAAAGAGCTTCCCGAAGGGTTCCGACTCGCCCCCTTGCGCATCCTCGAAGAGGATACGGACAGCTACTTTCTCGTGTTGAACGTCTACCAATCCTCGGGAGGACTCGTCAGCGGAGCCAGAGCCGAGTGGTCGGTTTTCGTCAAAGACCCTTTGACCGGCCAGCCCCGCTTTCTCGTCGTTCAGGCCGCCGCCGCCGATATGTCGGCCGATCCGGTGAACCTTCTCACCCATCCCGAACCCGTCAGCCACGAACTCTGCGATGGCAAAATCGTAAGCCATGTCGGCGTGGCTGGTGACGACGGCACCGAAGAGCGCTCCTATTTCACCTCGCGAATCGTCTGGCCCCAGGAGCCGGCCACCCCGGTGGCGTTCGCGCGCGAATTCGTCGCCGCCAACGACTACATCCACTGGGGCCACGGCGTGTGCGACCATACTCTCTACAATGCCTCGGAACATAATCGCGATGGCATCAAGATCGCCGACGAAGAGATCGAGATCGAAGACGAGTCCCGCTGGGAACAATACATCCACCCCACCCCCAAGCACAGCTACGTCTACCTGAACCCCCTCGAATTGGTGATCTCGGCCTGGTGGAACCTCGACGCTGACTATCTCGACATCACGGACAAACATCGCCAGACCCTGATCAAATTCAAGAACGACTTCTATCCCGGCATGGTTCTGGATATCGCAGAAAAGGCCATTGCCGGAGATGGCGATGCTCTGGCCTCCTTTACAATCCCCAACACCACCCCCTCGGCCTACTTCAATTTTCGCATCACCGATCTGGAAGGTTTCGCAAGCCTGGTGCAGCCGCCGAACGATATGAGTCTGCGGGCCATCCGAATTCTGGAAGATGAGACCACAGACGCCCATTATCTGACCCTCAGAATCTCTCAGACAGAAAATGCCTTCGAAGGTCCTCGTGCCGAGTGGATCACCTACGTCGAGACCGCAGACCACCGACCCGCGATGCTGATTCTCGACCTGCAGACCAGCGAAGTGACCGTCGACCCCCTCCACCTCTTGCGACTCCCCGCAGTCGTACACCACGAAATGGCAGAGAATACTCTGCGCTCCCGTCTCGAGTCCACAGACCTCTCCTTTCGCTCGTCGATCGACGTATCCGAAACTCAGGAAGTACTTCCGGATCGCGATTGGGTCGAGAGTGGCGATTGGATGCACTGGCCCAACGGCGTTCGCGACAAGGTCTTCTACGACGGCACCACAATGGCCACCCCGGTAGCCCGCCTCGACCCCGGCCACGTCGAGATCGAAGAAAACCGGACCCCCTGGCGTGCGTTTGTCTCCCCTGAACCATCCAGCATTTTCCTTCGCACCGCCCCGCAGGACTACGCCAGCAACCCATGGCACAACGTCCGCCCCCGGAGCACTGGAAAACCGGTGGACCCGAAATAGCGCCAGTCTCTAGCGTTGAACGAGTTCGGTTTCTCGTCCGCGGGGTATGACGCGGGACTCCCCATCTGGTGGCTTGGAGCGATTTTTCCGGGGTGAAATTTTTCTGCGAAAATCGTGAAATGCGGCAAGGGGTGAATACCGGATGCTCCGAGGGATTGAACCCCGGCAATCTCGATCCACTGGTCGAGGACTTGAAGAGTGGCCCGGGCGGCGGTTTTCGGTCCATATAGGCGGAGAAAGCCCCTAAATCCCTGCCGTTCTCACGTCGACTCAAACCCTTGCCTTGACAGCCAGAGCCGACTCAAACTACTCTTCCTGCATCGAGAAAACGCCCCCTCACCCATGCGAAATCCTGTAAACCCATCACCCCTCACCATCCCAAGGGCGTTTTCCCGACCCGCCATCACACCCACCGATACACGGATGGCCAAAGACCAGAAATGCGGTTTCGCGGTCCACGATGCCCTCGGCAAACTCCGAAACGGTGCGCCCGTCCCGGTGAACGGATTCGACCATTGAAAGCCTCTAAAATGCGTCAAAAGCACTAACGTTGGTGTGGGTTTCGTTATTCGCGCTCTGCAATGCGCGCTTGGCCAGCGATGCGGTCGCCTGTAGATCCATACAGTCGCCGGCCACCAGAGAATCGGTGCAGACGGCCCAAACCGTTGAATGAGCCCCCTCGGGAAGATCGATGCCGGCATCGCTTGAGGCTGGCCACATACCCAGAGGGGTCGTTTC
>DLYX01000086.1 GCA_003447545.1 Deltaproteobacteria bacterium
GGCAGGAGAGCTTCGATGAGTTCGGGGTTGGTCTATCTGGTAGGTGCGGGGCCGGGGGCTCCGGGTCTGCTGACATTGCGCGGGCGTGAGTGTCTGGAGCAAGCGGATGTGGTCCTCTACGACTATCTGGCCAACCCGGAGCTCCTCGCTCATGCCCCACCGGAGGCGGAAAGGATCTTCGCCGGCAAACATGGGCAGGGTCCGCATGTTCTTGAGCAGGCGGATATCAACCGACTCCTGATTGACAGGGCAAGCGAGGGGCTTTGCGTTGTCCGTCTCAAGGGGGGCGATCCCATGGTTTTCGGACGAGGCGCGGAGGAGGCCGAGATTCTTCGTGAGGCGGGGATTCGATTTGAGATCGTGCCGGGCGTGACTTCCGCACTCGCCGTGCCGAGTCTGGCCGGAATTCCTGTGACCCATCGTGATTGGGTTTCCGGGGTCACGATCCTCACGGGGCATGATGCCGCGGATAAAAAAGAAACGCAGATTCATTGGGAGGCCGTTGCCCAAGCGGGGAATACGATCGTCATCCTCATGGGGTTGACCCAGATGCGCCGTAATCTCTCGGCCCTCCAGGCGGCAGGACTGGCACCGGAGACCCCAGCTGCGGCAATCCAGTGGGGGGGGAGTCCTGCCCAGAAAACTCTGGTTGGAACTCTTGAGGATCTTGCCGACCAGGTGGCCAGTCTGAATCTGAGGCCTCCGGTGACTGTGGTGATTGGCGAAGTGGTTCGTTTGCGGAGCTCGGTGGAATGGTTCGAGCGGCGCCCGCTCTTCGGGCGTCGGATCGTCGTGACACGACCAAAGCATCAAGCGCCCCGGTTGGCCGGTTTGCTGGCCGAGCAGGGTGCTGAAGTTCTGGAGTGTCCCACAATCGAAATCCTTCCGCTGGACGCCACGCCCTTGCGCGAGGAAATTCAACGCCTCGATTCTTATGACGTTCTGATTTTCACGAGCACAAACGGCGTCGATCAATTCTTCCGGATCTTGAAGGAGGAGAGGTTGGATGCCCGCAGTCTGGCGGGGCTGCGTCTTGTGGCGATCGGCCCCCAGACCGCGCGCAGCCTTGCCGACCGGCAATTGCTTGTGGATGTGCTGCCCTCCGAGTTTCGCGCCGAGGGTATTCTTGAGGCTTTCGCGCAGGATTCTCTAGAGGGGTGCCGGGTTTTGTTGCCCCGTGCCGAAGGGGCACGATCGATTCTTCCCGAGACCTTGCGCGAGCGTGGCGCCAACGTGAAGGAGATCCTGACCTATCGAAGCGTGGCACCGCAAGATGGTGTTGCGGCCTGGGACAAGATTGTCGCGGAAGGTCTGCCGGATTGCATCACTTTCACGAGCTCGAGCACCTTTACCAGTTTTCTGGGCATTCTCGATCAATCCCGAGAGGGCCGATCCGTTCTGGACAAGATCAAGCTCGCCTCCATCGGTCCGATTACCGCTCGGACGATTCGTGATGCCGGTTGGGCTGCCGATATCGAAGCAAACCCGTTTACGATTCCCGACCTGGCTGCGGCCATTACCGCGAAGCTCTAGGAGATTTTGACAATGAGCATGTATCCCCTTGTTCGACCTCGTCGCTTGCGCCGCACGGCACGGATTCGCCAACTGGTGCGCGAAACACGTCTGGAAGCGTCTCAGCTCGTATTGCCGCTCTTTGTGGTGCCGGGGACCGGGGTTTCGCGTCCGGTACCGTCCATGCCCGGTGTTTCCCAATGGTCGGTGGACCGCGTCGCCGAAGAGGCCGGCAGGGCCTTCGACGCTGGCGTTCGGAGCGTGATTCTCTTCGGTATTCCGGAGGAAAAAGATGCGCAGGGGAGTGATGCGTGGCGAGACGACGGTATTGTTCAACAAGCTCTCGCTGAATTGCGAAAGAAGCAGCCGGAGTTGCTTCTGATCACTGACGTTTGTCTTTGCGAATATACCGACCACGGACATTGCGGGGTGCTTCAGGGCGAAGAGGTTTTGAACGATCCGACACTGGACCTCTTGGCAAGAGAAGCTGTTTCGCATGCCCGTGCGGGCGCGGATATTGTGGCTCCTTCGGATATGATGGATGGTCGTGTCGCGGCGATTCGAGATGCCCTTGATGATCATGGATTCGAGGACCTTCCGATCCTCTCCTACGCGGTGAAATATGCCTCGGGTTTTTATGGTCCGTTTCGCGACGCTGCTGATTCGGCGCCGAGTGTCGGTGATCGACGTGGGTATCAAATGGACCCGGCCAACCGACGCGAAGCTCAGCGAGAGTTGGCTCTCGATCTGGAAGAAGGTGCGGATATGGTGATGGTCAAACCTGCTGGACCGAACCTCGATATTCTCGCGGATGTCCGGGCTTCTTGTGATGTGCCGGTTGCCGCTTATCAAGTCAGTGGTGAATACGCGATGATCAAGGCCGCAGCGGAACGCGGGTGGTTGGACGAGGCTCGTGTGCGCGAGGAGAGCCTTGTGGCGATCCGTCGAGCGGGTGCCGATCTGATTTTGACTTATTTTGCGATCGATCAGGCTTTGGCTCTGCGGGAGGGCTGAGGGTGAGTCTGGCGTTGCATGCGGTGTCGCATATCGGTCTTTGCGTCTCGGACCTCGAAGTATCTCTCTGTTTTTACCGGGATCTTCTTGGCTTCCGCGAAAGAGATCGGCTGGAGGTCCAGGGGGATCTCGCGAGTCGCTTGCTGCAGTTGGCGGATGTCGATCTTGTCGCGGTTTATCTCGAGCGTGACGGCCTGACCCTTGAATTACTTCACTATCGTAACCCTGAAAGTGTGGCGGGTGAACGCGCGCGGCCGATGCATCAGCACGGGTTCACGCATCTTTCGTTGCAGGCCGAGGATCCGAGCGCTGTGCTTGGGGGGTTTCGCGACGCCGGAGTCGAGGTTCTCGAGTCGACGATTGTGAAGGTCGGAGACGTTGTCGTGGCGTTTTTGTTGCGCGATCCAGACGGCCAGACGCTGGAAATCACGGCGGCGCGCAAGCCAGCGCGAGATTAGAAGCCGAAACGGTCCAACCAGGTTTCGTCAGCTCCGCCGAGCCCGAATTCGACGGGAAGCTTGGTGGGTGAATCCTGGTCACTGCCGATTCGCAATCGCCTCGGCATTTGCCGACCGTCGACCTTGATGTCGACGATCAGCGATTGGAAGTCGCCGGCAAGAATGACGTCCAATCCATTGAGGCTGGTCTCCGAGGTTCCATCGAAATCGATCCGACTGGGGCGCTGCTGGCGAATACGAAGCTTCTCGGATAGCGGCGCGGTGTCCTTGAAGACGCCTCGGCCGGTCGCGATCAGCGACCCCGAAATTTCGTGGGTCTCATTGTCGGGGACAAAGCGCAGATGGATTCTGCCTCCCTCGCTCCAGAGCCGGACATAAATCTGTTCGGCCGGCACAGTGATTTTCGGTGCACCATAAAGCAGTCCGAAAGGCAGACGGTCGAGCCGTCCGAAACTATGGGTCGGGAGGGCCAGAAGGATTGCCAGAATCGTCGCAAGGCTGTGTCGAAATGCTGGTCGACGCCCCTCGAAGGGGAGATGCCTGCTCTTTCGCGCCATCAGGGTCGTTTTCAGTCTTCGCTTGGCGGCAGAGCGCCGTTTTCAATCCAGATTTCGATCATGGCAATTTGGTCGGGTGACAGGAGCGGTGCGCCCAGAGGCATGACGAGGCCTTCGCCGTCGGCGAGGTCGCCATTTACCTTGTTCACAAGATAACTGGCGCTGACGTCTTCGGGGGAGACGAGCAGGTAGCCGCGTTCCGCCGCGGCGGCGTTGGCCGGCACAATATTCACGAGCGCGTCGTAGGATTCCGCTGCGGTAAGGGAGAGACCGCCAGCGCGGGTTCCGGAGGAGTGGCAGGAAGAGGAAATGCAACTGGGTGTGAATATTTCGGCTTGGATTGCCACATATTCCCCACTGGGTCCGACCCCGGGTTCAGGTCCCTCACCGGCACACCCCAGCAGGCCGATTGTCAGCAGAAAGCCGATGGCGCTGGCAATAATTCCATTGAAAACGGGCATTTTCTTTCCTTTCTTGTTCGTTGAGCGGTTCGCTTGCGATTCGCCTCTCGGCGGATTTCCCCCAAGCAGATGGACCTATAGCGCAAATCCGGACAGCTTGCCGGTTGCAGGCTGCTGCAGTAGGATTTGCTCTGGAGTCTGCGATTTCTCTGTTGCAGCGATCCCGGAAATTCTATGAAATTACATCAGGCCCTATTCGGGTTCCTGTTGTGTTGTTCCTGTTCCACAGCGGAGGAGGCCTCACTGCAGGAGCTTCCTCTTCCGGTCGAGGTCGTTCCCGCGGTCGTGGTCGAGGTGCCCTCTCTGCCGATCCTGAGCGATCCGGTGCAGAAGCGGGTGGCCTACGCGAACCGCACGGTAGGCGCTCTCCGGGACCATCCCGCTGTCGTGGCCCAGGCACACGATCTCGCGCGCGATAGTTGGACTGTCCGCGTCGGCCTGCGGCGGGCGGATGCTTTCTTTGCGATGATCGAGGAGCAGCTCGTTCATCATAACGTGCCCCGCGAATTGGCATTCGTACCCATGGTCGAAAGCGTATTCCATCCCGAAGCGCGCGGGCGGAGAGCCGTCGGTTTGTGGCAATTCACCAAGGCAACGGCGCAGGCCTATGGTTTGCGGGTGGACGGCCAGCTGGATGAACGCCGAGACCCTGTCAAATCCACAGCAGCCGCAATCCAGTACCTCCGACATTTGCATGATCGCTTCGGTTCGTGGGAGTTGGCTCTCGCTGCGTATAACGCCGGCCCTTCTAGAGTTCGTCGGGCGATGAGGGCTCGCCCGGGCGCAAGCTTTTGGGAACTCTCGGAGGCCAAGCTTCTGCCACCGGTGACCCGGCGCTATGTTCCGAAGGTGATCGGCAGTGCTCTTCTGGCCGACGATCCCGAACGTTTCGGTCTGCGCCTGCCTGAGGGTCTGGCCGCGGTCGCGTTTTCCCGCACCAGTTGATCCCTGAACCGCTGCCTCTAATGGAGCGTCTCGATTTGACTGTCGATCACGCCAAGGACAGTCAGGGCGTCGTCCCGCTCGTCAAAATCGTATAGAATCGAGTAGCCTTCGATCGGGAGGGAGAGGCAGCCGCCTCTGCCTTCCAGGATCGATGATCCATAGGGCAAAGGGTTGTCAGCAAGATCGAGAATGGCGTCGCCGATCTCCTGTAGCGAGGGTCCAAAGATCTGTTCCATCTCGCGGTATGCACTATAGGTGACGCTCAGCTTCATACGGGTCCGCATTCGTTGTTCTGGTTCATCTGTCCGGTTCTGTATGCCAAAGTCGATCGGAGTTCGGAGCCAGGTTCTTTAGCGAGGGAAGACGATTGTTGTTATCGTGGAGGAAAGAATGACACGCACAGCAGATGGCCCGGCAGCCGCGCGGTTGGTCCGCCCCGCAGTGGCCGAAATGGGCGGTTACAAGCCGGGTGAGCAGGCCAACTCGCCTGACGTCGTAAAACTCAATACGAATGAGAATCCCTATGCGGCTTCTCCACGAGTGATCGAAGCGATTCGTGCCGCCGCGAGTGATTTACGGCTCTACCCGGACCCGTCGGCACTTTCCCTGCGGAAGGCTGCAGGCTCGGTATGGGGTGTGGATCCGCATGGAGTTGTGGTGGGCAATGGATCCGACGAACTCCTGACGGTTTTGTTTCGTGCGATTCTCGATGCGGGCGACCGGGTGGCGTATCCGGTTTCGACATATTCCCTATACGATACTCTTGCGGAACTTCAGGGCGTCGAGGCCCTCGGCGTGCCTTATGGGCCGAACTGGGAATTTCCCCGCGCCGCCCTCGAGAAATGCGACGCGAGACTTTTCTTGATTTGTCGTCCGAACGCACCGTCAGGGACCTT
Organism: Deltaproteobacteria bacterium; assembly: GCA_003447545.1. Lineage (GTDB taxonomy): Bacteria > Desulfobacterota > Binatia > UBA12015 > UBA12015 > UBA12015. The sequence continues at coordinate 5,844 of DLYX01000086.1, forward strand.
GCCGTCCATCGCGGATGTCCGGAGTCTTCTGGCGTCGCGACCGGATGCGGTGGTGGTCGTGGATGAGGCCTACGCCGATTTTGCAGCCGAGAACGCAATTGGTCTGGTCGGCTCCTATCCAAACCTGGTGGTTCTGCGCACCTTGTCGAAATCCTATTCTCTGTGCGGCCTTCGTGTCGGCTTTGCCCTGACGACAGCCGACCTGGCCGCGCAGTTACACAAGGTCCGGGATTCTTACAATCTGAGCGCCGTCGCTCAGGCCGGAGGTGAGGCGGCCTTGCTGGACCAGGAGCATTTCGCGATCAATCGAGGCAAGATTCTGCAAAGTCGGACGCGCTTGGTCGACGAACTGCGCGAGCGGGGGTACCAGGTTGCCGACTCGCATACGAATTTCGTTCTGGCTACCAAGCCCGGCGTTCCGCAGAAGCAAGTTTTTGAGGACCTTCGCGACAAGGGGGTCCTGGTGCGCTGGTTTCCCGTTCTGCCCGATTCCATTCGCGTCACGGTGGGGACGGATACGGAGATCGATCGCTTCTTCCTCGCGCTTGGTTAGCGAAAATCTGCGACACTTTTTTCAAGCGCTCGCCGTTGCTCGGATGTGATCGTATAGACCAGCGCCGAGCCTTCGCGGTTGATCACCTCCGCTTCGCCGAATGAGGCGATGAGGAAACGGGCGAGCGTCTCACCATCTTTCCCCGAAAAAGTGACGACGATGTCCGGCTGATCCAGTCCGAAGTGCTCGGCGCCGCCAGCCGTGCTTAAAGTTTGTGCTCCGGCCAGAGCGAGCGTCATGGCGAGGTAGCTCTCCACGCGAATGGTCTCTGCGCGCGCTTTATTGGCCAGCCATTGGTCGCCACGACGCTCGAGCAGGATGTCGGGTTCGGAGCGCTGGCTCAGCGTGAGCTTCTCGATATCGACTGGCGACAAACGGATCAGTGATTTGTCACGGATTGTCTCCGGGGTGAGGTCGATTGCCGCCACTTCGGACCTTGGCACCGAGTAGAGAGTGGGGAATTGGTCCGTTCGTATCCATATCTCATCATCGCCGGCGCGCAGGTTTGGACCCCCGACCCAGATACGGTGCGTTCGCCCCGCGCTCTTCCATACGATCTCGAGAGGGGCCGGGGCGAATCCGTAGGCGGCGAGGTCTGCCGCGGCGGGTTCATCGAAAAAGCTTTTGGCTTCAAGGCCACGGACCGCCCTGATCCAGAGCTTCACGGAGGAGGTGCTCGCTTTTGCGCTATATGGCTTCAGCATCTGCCAGTCCTGCCCTGTCGCGCGCAGCACGATCTCCGGGAGACCGGTGCGACGTAGCTGGATTGCGGTCGGGTCGAGTGCCTCGGTGAAGACCTGTCGACGACGTAGGTCCTCGAAGCCTCGGTTGGCGGCGAAGGGAATATCGCTCGAGGCGACGAGCGTTTTGGAGCCATCGCCGCGCTGCAGATAAGCGCGCTCTCCGAGTGGCGTTTTCCGGCCCAGGCGAATGGAGGCGAGTTCCTGGTGGATCGTAGCCAATCGAAGGGTTGCCAGCGGTGGGTCCAGCCCGAAGGCGGCCTCGTTCTCGTCCGCCAGTTCGATCGGGCGTAACTCACCCGGGTTCGCGAGGGTTTCAAGCAGCACCTCGACTCGTGCCGTATCCGCGAATGCGTCGATCGGTTCGACGATTTTCCAGATAGATGCCTCCTTGCGCAAAAGAAGGGACTCCCCCGGTCTTTCGATGCGGATGGAGGTCACGGCGCTTGGAGGGACCTGCAGCAATGTGTCGGTTCCGGAAACAGCGATGTCGCGTTGGTCCAGGATCAGGGCGAGGCCGACCAGAAGAGTCGCCAGCGCCAGCAATCCTGTGGTTC
>DLYX01000011.1 GCA_003447545.1 Deltaproteobacteria bacterium
GGGCCTCCACCGTAGGATGCTTCAACCCCTGATAGGAGCCAATCAAACGTCCGAATTGCTTTCGGGTCGTCAAATAGGAAACCGTGTAGGCGACACAGCTCGCTCCGGCGCCACACATATCGGCCGCGGACAGCAGACCGCCTGCCAACTCGACCTCACGCAAGGCGTCCAGCGTCGCTACCGAATCCAGCAGCGCCGATCCGGGCACCTCCAATCCGTCGAGGCAAAGCCGAAAGGACCGCCGCGTTTCATCAATGACTTTTTCGCGCACAGGACCTGCCTGCCGGATTTGATCCGCGTCGAGCAAAACAAGCGCGACAGATCCCTCCAGAGACACCGAAGCGATCAACCAATTTGCTACCGGCGCATCCAGAACCAGGCATTTCGTGCCCGAGAGTCGCAAAGACTCGCCGTGACGCTCGGCCCTGCACGAGATCTGTGCCAAATCGAAATCGCCTGCCGGTTCGGCCAACGCCACGGTCGCAGGCGCGCCGCCTGCGAGAGCCGGTAGAAGCGACTGCTTTTGCGCTTCCGTTCCCGCGCCCAGCAGCAACTGCCCGGCCAGCGTTGTGGGCACAAAGGGACCGGACATCAAACGACGCCCCATCTGCTCCACCAAAGGGACCACTTCGGCCAGATCAAGTCCCGCGCCGCCGTAGGCTTCCGGGATCGCGACCCCCAACCAACCCAGATCGCCCATCTCGGCAAACACTTCGAGGTCGTAGCCGATCTCGTCCTCCAATAATCCGCGCACCTTCGCGATCGGAGACTTGTCCTCGCAGAACCTTGTCGCCGACTCGAGAAGGTCGGCTTGCTCGTCGCTGCATCCAATGGGGCCGTGTCGTTCACGCATCACTGACTCCTCAATGTTTCGGTAATCCGAGCACATGCTCGGCGACGATATTGGTCTGGATCTGACTGGTCCCGCCGCCGATCGTGGCACTGAAGGAATTCAGGTAGGCTCGCTGCCAGAGGCCTCGATCCAAACCTTCCGGCGAACCAATTCCGTAGGCCCCCGCCTGCCCCTGCAAGGAAATCGCAAACTCGTTGAGACGGCGGTCCAATTCGGTCGTCATCAACTTTCCGGCCAAGGGCAGCGACATCGGACGCTCAGCTACCAGAGGCGGTATCACGGCACGGCGCGCACAGAGCACGGTGGATTGGTGCTCGATCATCAGCTCGACGAGCTTGTCGCGGATCGCGGGATCTTCGATAGCCGGCTTGCCATTGCGCTGCGCCCGTCTGGCCAGATCAATTGCCTCGGTGCGATCCGGCGCGACAAAGGCAAGCCCACCGGCCTGACCGCCACGGGCATTTCGTTCGTACTCGAGCGTGCGCATCGCGACTGTCCAGCCCTGCCCCTCCTCTCCCATCAGCGATTCGCCAGGAATCCGCGCATCCGTGAAAAACGTCTCTGTAAATCCGTATTCACCGGTCAATTTGCGGATGGGGCGTGTTTCGATCCCCGGGACGTTCATCGGTGCGAGGTAAAAAGACAAGCCGGCATATTTGTTGTGCGCGTCCGGAATGCTGCGAGCGAGCAGGATCATATACTTGGCGTAGGAGCCGTGGGTCGTCCAGATCTTCTGACCATTGATCACCCAATCATCGCCGTCACGAACGGCACGCGTCTGTGCGTTACCGAGATCGCTGCCGTGGTCCGGCTCGCTGAAACCTTGGCACCAGATATCGTCTGCCGAGAGGATCCCCTTGATATAACGCTGGCGCTGTTCGTGGGTTCCCATATCGAGAATCAATGGCCCCGCCCAGTTCAGACCGATCGTGTTGAGCATGATCGGACTTTGATGCCGGCGCATCTCGTCGGTAGCGATCTCCTGGAAGCGTTGATTCAATCCGCGACCACCGTACTCCTCCGGCCACGCTGCCCCCAAATAACCGGCCTCGTAGACTTTCCGTTGCCACTCGCAAAGGAATTGGAACTGCTCGTCCGTTCCGACCTCCATAAAGGTGAGCGGCATTACAAAATCGGGAGGAGAAGGGACGTTTTCGGCGAACCACGCCGAAGCGCCCGCACGAAATTCTTCTAGTTCCTGCTTCGATGGTTTCGACACGAATTTTTCATAACCCGAAAGCGGCAAATTAGCACCTCCGAACCAGTCCTCGGCAGCCGTCGATTCCGGATGGCCGATCTCAGCGCTCGATATAGCCCAGAGCCTCAAGCTGTTCCCGCAAAGGATCCGAAAGAGTCATCGATGGCGCAACTATCGCGCCATCCTTCTTCCACTCGTTCCATTCAGCTTCCTGCTGAATCAACTCGGCCAGGACGGCTATGACTTCGGGGGCCTTCCCGGTTTCCCTCTCTCGCTCCCCAAGTTCAGGGCGCACATTATAAAGCTCGTAGTAGTCCTCATTATGGCGAATCAGCTTGCCCTGGTTCATTCGGACTCCCACGCGACCACCACCATAATTCTCCGGGAAGGCCACTAAATCGGGAATGGAACCCGCCAGAAAGTCGCCGCGCAGCCAGGGACTGAGATCCTTCTCCCGCACAGGCGCCTCCGGCGGCATCCCGAGACGCGAAGACTCGATACCGGCCAGTCCAAGAATCGTGGGCGCGATGTCCATCAATCGAACCTGCTCTTCCAGAACCAATCCGGCATCAATCGCCGGTGGATAGCGGACGATCAGGGGAACCTGAATCGCTTCATCGAAAATATGCATCAGGTGCCCGATCTTGCCATGCTCGAAGAACTCTTCCCCGTGGTCTGCGGTCAGAACAACAATCGTATTGTCCCAGAGGCCCCAAGCCCGCAGTTTTTCAAAAAGAACACCGAGTTCACGATCCGAGAAGCGAATCTCCCCATCGTAAAGCGCGACAACGTGTTCCAAGTCACGCTCGGACATCGACGACTTCAGGAATCCGATATTGCGCCCATCAACCTCACCCTCATAGGACGGGTCAAAAAGCGTATCGAAAGGCGGTGGTGGTGCAAAATCGTAGTGGACATCCCAAATATGCAAAAAAGCAAAAAATGGTTTGGGCTGTTCCGCTTCGCGCTCCCCTGCCAGCCAGCTGCTCAAGTTGGCAACCAGCTGGGGAGAGGTCGTCCCCCGATGCGATGCTCGACCGTCGGCGACCAGCGATTCATCGTAAAGATCGAAGCCGCGATCATAGCCGTAATCTCGCCGCAAATAGGGGCCTGCGACAAAACCCGCCGTTGCGTAGCCCTGACCTCGGAGAACCTCGGCCAGCGTCGGGATTTCGTCCGCCAATCGGCGGTCGGTATTATTGACGCCATGTGCGGCCGGGTGCCGACCGGTCAGCATGGTGATGTGCGAGGGGAGAGTCCAGGGTGCAGGCGCGATCGCGGTGACAAACCGAGCACCCTCACTCGCCAA
>DLYX01000325.1 GCA_003447545.1 Deltaproteobacteria bacterium
GATTTGATTTTGGCCGAGGCGCGGACTCGAGCGGCTCTGTCGATGGCAACGGGGCCTGTCTGCCTCCTCGAAGATGCTGTTGCGGCCGGCCGCGGCCTGACCTGCAAGAGCGAGTCTATGGACGATCAGCAGGCAGCTTACGTGATCTATACTTCTGGTTCGACCGGACGACCCAAAGGTGTGGTGGTGGAATACCGTCAGGTGGCACGCTTGCTGACGGCATGTGCTGCCGAGATGGATCTGACGTCGGCCGATGTCTGGAGCTGCTGTCATTCGGCAGCCTTCGACTTCCCGGTCTGGGAGATCTGGGGTGCTCTGGCACACGGGGCCCGCGTGGTGCTGCTCTCAGCCGAGATTACCCGGGACCCCGCGGCTCTGCGGGACGAATTGCGGGAACGCCAGGTCACGGTACTGAGCCAGACACCGTCTTCCTTCGGTGGCCTCGTGGCGGCTGATATGATGCGATCCGCGCCCTGGAAGTTGCGCTATATCATTTTCGGCGGCGAAGCTCTTCGCCTCGATATGCTGCGACCCTGGGGGGAGCAGCATGGTCTCGAGCAGCCCGCTTTGATCAATATGTACGGGATCACCGAGACCACGGTCCACGTGACGGCTGCACACCTCACCATGCAGGACCTCGCTGCAGCAGGCAGTTGGATCGGCGGGCCTCTGCGGGATCTCGACCTTTGGGTGCTGGATCATGAGTTGCGCCCTTTGGCGGCGGGTTGTGGTGGCGAGCTCTATGTCGGTGGTGCAGGCGTGGCTCGAGGCTATCTGAATCAGCCGGGCCGGACAGCAGAACGCTTTTTGCCGCATCCGTGGCGGAGCGGGGAGCGGTTGTATCGAACCGGCGACAAGGTGGTATGCCGGCCGGACGGTACGCTGGAATATTTGGGTCGGTTGGATTCGCAGGTACAGATCCGAGGCCACCGAGTCGAGCTGGGAGAGATCGAAGCGGCGTTGCGGGACTTGCCGGCGGTACAGGATGCTGTGGTTGTGGCGAATCCGGTAGAAGGTGGCTCCTCCGTTGGCGCGGTCGTTGGCTATCTCGCAAGCGACGCGGCCCCGGAATCTTCCTGGCGGGAGGCTCTTGCCGCACGCCTGCCGCATTATATGGTCCCCGATGCGTTTGTGGTCCTGCCGCGTTTGCCACTGACACCGAACGGCAAGGTTGACCGTCGTGCGCTCCCCGCCCCGGACCGCCCCGAGGTGGCCTACGAGGAGCCGGAAGGTGCAATGGAGTCTCGGGTGGCCGAGATCTGGTCTGACGTCCTGAGTTTGGAGCGCGTGGGTCGGAGCGACGATTTCTTCAGTCTGGGTGGCCACTCTCTTCGCGCGGCCCAGATCATCGCCCGTCTGCGTGAAGAAACCGGCGTCGAGCTGTCCACGGCAGTTTTTTTCACGGCGGCCACGGTCCGGGGGGTCGCACTCGCCCTGGAAGAAGGTCAGACCTCGACGACAGACAATCTGGATCGTATCTCTGCTCTGTTGGACGAGCTGGACGACGAAGATGATTGAGAAGAGCAGGGCGCGAAAGTTATCGGAAAGACTCGAGAAGTTGTCGCCCGAGAAGCGTGCTGCGTTTGAGGAGGCACTGGCCGCCGAAGGTATAGATCTCTGGGCCTTGCCGATTGTTCCGGGCGGAGATCTCGAGAATCAGCCGCTATCGGCCGGGCAGGAATGGTTGTGGAATCTCTTTTCTCTGGATCCTCGGAGCACGCTCTACAACCTGCCTGCGGCCATGTGGATTCATGGGCCTCTGGACATCGACGTGATCCCCCGCGTGCTCGAGTCCCTGGTGCGACGTCATGATGTTTTCCGGACGCGTTTTACGGAATCAGCTGCGGGCGTCCATGCCAGCGTATCTTCGGAAGCGAATATCGACTTCGCCGTGGTCGAGCTCTCCTCGGACCAGGATTCGGATGCGGCGGTCCGCGCTCTCTGGTCGGAGTCCTTCGACCTGCGCACAGGAGGCTTGCTCAGGGTTCGACTGATTCGCGTGGCGCCGGAAAAGCACCTGCTCGCTTTCAGCCTGCATCATATCATTGCAGACGCCTGGTCGATGAACTTGCTCATGGCCGAGGTCGGGCAGCTCTACCACGCCCACGCAGCCGGCAGCGAATCGCCGCTGAACGACCTGCCAGTGCAGTACGCTGACTTCGCGCGCTGGCAGCGGCGCTGGCTGCGTAGCGCGACGGCAACCGACGATCTCTCCTATTGGAAAAGCCAGTTGGCGGGTGCGAACGCTGATCTGGGTGTTCTCGGGGATCGGCTACGCCCGCTCGAGCCCTCGTTTCGGGGAGGTGTGGCTTCGCGCACCCTCGACGTGAAGGACGGATCGGCACTGGCCAGCTGGGCCCGCGGGGCAGGCATGACGCTTTATGCCGCGCTGCTCGCCGTTTTTCAGATGACCTTGTCGCGGGTGGGCGGCCGGACCGATCTTTCTCTGGGGTCCTCGATAGCGCAGCGACCGCGTCCCGAGACCGAAAACCTGTTGGGATTTTTCGTCAATACTCTGGTGCTGCGTGCCGATCTCAAAGGGCACCCTTCCTTTCGCGAAGCTCTCCACAGAACTCACGCGAGCGTCCTTACCGCGCTTGAGCATCAGAATCTGCCGTTCGAAAAAGTGGCCGAGGCTCTGCGTGTTGACGGTTCCGATGGCCCGCTGTTTCGGGGTTTTTTCGTCCTGCAGAATGTCCCGACCCGCGCGGTTGACCTTGGTGAGCTGCGGTTTGCTCCCTACGAAACCGAAGGTCCGGGGCATTCTCGATTCGATCTGACCCTACGTGCGACCGAACAGGCCGATGGCGCGATCGCACTCGCACTGGAATACGCAAAAGACCTCTTCAGCGCCTCTGGGGCAGACGGCCTGCTGTCGCGTTTCGCCAGACTTCTGCACGAAGGTCTGGCCCATCCAGACCAACCCTTTGAGCAACTCGCTCTTCTCGAGCCCGTGGCAGAAAAGCGGATCCTGAAGGCTGGTCAAGAGGAGACTCGGCCGATCACACCGTCGCTTCTCGCGCGTGTGCGCGATCGCGCGAAGGCAAGCCCTCTCAGCCTGGCTGTGGGACTGCGCGGGCGAGGTGGACAGCGCGGACAGGAAGAGCAGGTAGGCGTCTCCTTCGGCGATCTATGGCACCGCGCTGGCGAGGTGGCGGTCGTCCTGCGCGGCC
>DLYX01000221.1 GCA_003447545.1 Deltaproteobacteria bacterium
TGGTCCCGGGAAGCACGGACCTGGCGCAGGCGCAGATCGAAGCACCCTCCGCCTACGAAGAGCTCATCGAATCGCCAACTGACGTCGGCGGTGTGGCAACCGAGGCCGATGCCGAAGTCGCGCAGGCGGAAGCAGGCGACGAGTCCGGCCTCTCACCTTCCACTCTGGGCCAAATCGAGGAAATCGTCGTTCAGGCAAGAAAACGCGAAGAGTTCCTCGAGGACACGCCTGTATCCATCACCGCGATGAGCGAGAACCTCCTGCGCGAGGCCAACGTGACGCGAATCGACCAGATCGAGAACCTCGTCCCGAACATCACGATCGCCTCGGGCCAGACCTCAGCACAAATCCGCATCCGCGGCGTCGGCACTGCGTCAGCGGGCGTGGCGTTCGAGCCCGGCGTCGGCATGTACGTGGACGGTGTTTTCCTCCCGCGCGCGCAAGCCGCTGTTTTCGACACCCTCGACATCGCGGGCGTCGAAGTCCTGCGTGGACCACAAGGCACTCTGTTCGGCAAAAACACGATCGGAGGCGCTGTCAATATCACCACACGCAAGCCGGCCGACGAACTCGAGGGCTTCCAGATGGTGCGCGTCGGCAACCAGGGGATCGTCAACACCCGCAGCATGATCAACATCCCGGTCGATATCGGCTGGTTCGAGGACAAGCTGTTCACGCGTCTTGCTTTCGCATCGCAAAATCGCGGGGGCTATGCGACGAATCCCTACCTCGGCCTCGATGACCTGGGCCGCCAGAACAGCCTTACGTTTCTGGGCTCGTTTCGATTCCTCCCAACAGACGCTCTCACGATCGACATGACAGGGACCTGGTGGAAATCCCACGGGCAGTTGGCCATCGGCCAATGTGCCATTGCTCAGGAGACAAACATCGGGAATTTCCAGCCAGGCTTCTATGATGCCTGTCGCGAGTCTCGACCATATACACATCCCATGAACGTCAATCAGGTCCAAAGCGCGACCAGCTACGGCACCTGGGGAACGATTCAATACGACGTCGGGGATACCGACTGGGTGGAAGATATCGTACTGAAGTCCATTACCTCCTGGCGCCAGCAGACGACTGCATCCGCAATCGACCTCGACGCAACGCCCTTTCCCATGGTCTCGCTGACGAGCCGGGGAGGACCCGATCCAACCAAGGGCGATCCCGGCGACTCCGAACAAATCCAGCAGGAATTCCAGATCAACGCGACAGCCTGGGACGGCCGTATCAACTTCGTCGGTGGTTTTTTCGCCTTCTGGGAGAATGCCCAGCGGCCCTCCGTCACCAATGTCGGAATCCCGGTGGTCACATCGGCCACCTTGAACAACCTCGAGACCGACAACTTTACCTGGGCGTTCTTCAGCCAGGCCACGGCCGCGCTCACCGAGTGGGCCAGCCTGACGGCAGGGCTGCGCTACTCATCCGATCGAAAACAGGCCACACAGATCAACACCAACCTGCTGGCAGACCCTCCTGCAGTAGTATTCGACGGGTCCGGCGACAAGACGTTTAACGCATGGAGTCCGATGGCGAGCATTGCCTTGACCGCGCCGGAGGAGTGGTTCGACGATATCCGCCTGGACCATTTGATGGGCTACTTCACCTACTCTCAGGGCTTCAAGGGCGGCGGTTTCAACGCAACCATCAATCCCAGCGCCGGAGGGAATCAGCTCGAGCCCTTCGAGCCCGAGACCCTCGACAACTTCGAGATCGGCGTGAAGTCCATCGCCTTTGATCGCCGACTGACACTGAACGTGTCCTTGTTCTACGGCAAGTATGACAACATCCAGCGCCGGGTGACCGAAACCATTTTCGACGACGAAGGACTGATCGAGGAAATCCTCACCCTCACCCTGAACGCCGCGGAAGCAACCACCCGCGGCGCCGAGCTTGAGGTGACGGCCATGCCCCTGCCCGGCCTGGTACTATCCGGCAATATCGGACTTCTTGACGCGCGCTACACCAGCTTCCCGGGAGCCGTGAGCAATTTGGATGGCAAGGAGATCAACAAATCAGGCCAGAAGATCGAGGGGGTCCCCAGCTTTCAATCCTTCCTCTCGGCGCAGTATTCCTTCCCGCTGGAGTTGGGACAACGCGACTGGATGCGAGGCTGGCTGACGACCCGTGCGCAATGGAGCTATCAGAGCGACAACTATGCGCTGGGGCCCGAGGTGCCACAAGCCAGGCAACCAGGCCGCAACAACCTCGGTGCTCGCGTCTCCTACGACTTCTTCGACGATAGCGCTCAAGTCGCCCTCTGGGGCGAGAATCTGACCGATACCCGCGTGCCCGCCGGCAGCGTCTTCAGTCTTGCGAATTCCGTCGGCGTCATCACTCGGAACTTCACGATCCCGCGCACCTTTGGTGCCGAGCTTTCCTACCGCTTCTGAGGCGCAGCCAGAGAATCAATGGAAACACCGGGTTCGAGCGCCCGGGATCGGGAGCCCCGGATCGAGGACCCCGAGTCGAAGCCTCGGAAAGAAATCATTGATGATAAGAAAGATTTTCCTGGGGGCGATCGGCCTGATCGCGGTTGCCGCAATCGTTGGGTGGTTCACCTTCGGCCAGAGCACCTACAAAAGGATGCAACGGGTGGGCGCCGACAATCTGGCGGCCGACTACGCGCTTCAGGATGATTCCAGAGTCCCGAAGCCGGAGCCCCAGCCAAGGGTCATCCAAACGCGCAACTCTCTCAATAACGTGTACTGGGGCGACACCCATGTCCATACCCACGAAAGCTTCGATGCAAAGCTCATGGGAACAACGGTGACCGTCGAGGACGCCTATCGCTTCGCAAAGGGCGAAGCCCTTCTCAGCACGGGCGGCGAGACCATGCAGCTCGCACGCCCGCTCGACTTCGTCGCGATCACCGACCATGCCGAGGGCTTCGGTGTGAGCACGCGCTGTGACGAAACAGACCTCACCTGGTTCGAATCGATCAACTGCTACCTCCTCGAGACACCGAACCCAATGGCCTTCCTGCTGCTGCGGACCATCGTCAGCTTCACCAAATCAGACGTCGAGAAGAATCCCGATGCTCCGGCGGGCGTGTATCAACCAGAGGTGCGCACCGCCAAGGGGCGCGATTCGTGGCCGATCTGTGGCCGCGGCGAAGGCGGTGTGCTGCGCTGCGAGCAGGATGCCCGCAGTGATTGGGCCCGATATATAGCGCTGGCCGATGCCGAAAACGACCCGGGCACATTCACTACATTTGCCGCCTACGAATACTCCCCGACCCTGCCCGACGCCGGGAAAATGCACCGCAACATCCTGTTTAACGGATCGGATCTCCCGGAATTCGCGATCTCGTCTCTCGAGGTATCCAACGCAATCGATCTCTGGCGAGGCCTCGAAGAGACCTGCACGGGGAAATGTGACTTCCTCACGATTCCTCACAACATGAACAAATCCTGGGGCCTCGCCTACAGCCGCTACACATACGACGGCGGCGAATACGGCGAAGACGAA
>DLYX01000302.1:0-1920 GCA_003447545.1 Deltaproteobacteria bacterium
TCGGTGACTGGTGCCAAAGCGGCACCGCACCGGTAAAGTTCGGGATGTTTTGCGAGACCCATCAGGGACGCGTATCCACCGTGGCTCGCGCCATAGATTGCGACTCTTTCGGGATCGGCGATTCCCTGCTCGATGATCCAGCGTGTGCCGTCGGTGATGTCGTCCTGAATCCGGTCGCCGACCTGACGATAGCCTGCCTTCATATGTTCTTCTCCGAGGCCCTCCGAGCCTCGGAAATTGATCTGCAACACGGCAAAGCCATTGTCCGCAAGAAATTGAGTTGTCCGATCGAAATGTTGCGAGTCGCGGGCCCAAGGGCCGCCATGAGGGTAGATGATGGTCGGGAGGTTCTTGGCCGGCCCATTTTTGGGCAGGGTCAGATAACCTTCGAGCGGGTAGCCATCGCGCGTCTTGAAATTGATCTTGCGGACCCTGGCGATAGAACCATCTCGGATCATCGGCAGCTTGCTGTAAAGCTCCCGAATATTTTTCGTGGGTCGGTCGTAGAGATAGATCCGCGGGGTCTGCTCGGGACCGTCGACGTAGTAAAGCTTACGTTTTTCGTCGAGGCTTCGGCTGGTCTCGAAGATATTACCTCCGCCCAATGCCTTGCGAATCGCATCGAATTCCCTTTGGGACTGCTTGTCCAGGAAATGAATATTGTAGGTGTCGCCCAGCCAATAGACTCCCTCCAGCACTTTTCGCTTTTTATCGAAGATCAAGCTGTGGACGTCATATTTGGGGTGCGAATAGACCAGTTTCCCGACCTTTTTGGCCGAAATATCGAACTCATATACCCCGGCGGTGCCGGACGGACTTCGCTTGCTGACGTAGACGATATTCTTGTCGAAGCTGAAGCCCAAGGGGGTGATTGTTCGGGCGTCCTTACCAGTTTTTGCCGAAGAGGCGCTGGTTGTCACCGTTGCGGTCCATCCCGATCATCCAATTCCTGCGGCCAACGCTGCCATCGATGTAGGTGTAGTTGTTGGGCCAACTGACAGTCGCAAGGATTCTGTCTTCATTCGCCCACTGCACTCCATGAAGGTATTGCTTGGTCGAATCGAGTCGTGCGATCGGTGCTCGCTTGTCAGTTTCCAGATCCCAGACCAGCACCAGATTCTGTCCCTCATGATGGACCACGCCGGCGATATAGCGGCCGCTGGGCGAAAGCGCCGGGCCGCGCAGATAGCCGTCCTGCGCATAGGCCTCTACCGGAAGCGATTTACCGGGAGCGGCGGCAGCCCGTGGTGCTGAGGCCACGATGGCGCCAAGAACCAATAACGAGATCCAGATCCGATTTTTCATCCGACAACTCCTGAAATTTTCTGCAAGGCAGGTTTGGGTTCCTTGTCCACGGAGGAGGCGTCGGTGCAAGCAGAAGCAAGGTCCGTGCTGCGGCCAAGCGTCTCACTGGTTCCATCTGGTTGCGAGAAGAATTTCTGCCGGCCCGGAATTCAAGGGCTTTTTTGGGGTCTCGTGGTGCCTATTTGCCCCAGATCGCTGCAGGTAGCTCTTTCTGGCCTCAGGTGGTTCCGGGTGGTGTCCGCTGGACTCAGGTGGTCGGGCGTGGACTTGGGTGGCATCGCGCGGTCGCGCGCGACACGGCGTGGCCTCGCGCGACTCCGCGGGATGAGTCGAGAGCGGCGATTGCCGTCGTGACGGATAGCGCTCCAGCGAGGCTCTCAGGAAGTTTTGGATCCCATTGGAGTATAACGGATCAGGACACGCGAACCGTCCGGCAGTCCCTCGCGGAATCCTTTTTCAAAGCGCGGCCAACTTTTGGGATATTTGGCTGCCAGACCGTCGCAGAATCGCTGGTAGAGGGCAGGGTCCTCCACAAAAGCGCCGGTGGCGCGCAGGGACGGTCCGTCGCGTTTGCCAATCCAGATCTTGGCGCCATCGCGTCCCCATCCCAAACGC
>DLYX01000302.1:2242-3977 GCA_003447545.1 Deltaproteobacteria bacterium
CTCCCCCCGCCACGAGTCGGGGCGGGTGCCGACGTAGATCGCGCCATCGATGACCTCAAACCAGATCTCGGCCGGTTTGCTCAGCGAACCATCCTTCCGGGTGCTCGATAGATAGATATAGGTCGCCTCGGCAAGCTCGCGGCTCTCGGCGGCGGTCAATGCGCGTGGGGTTGTCGCGGTGGTTTCCGTCGTTGTTCCCGTGGATGTGGCTGTCGTCGGCTTTGCGGTGGTCACGGCCTGCGGCGCCGAAGCAGCCACGGCAAGGTCGCCGGCTGCACCCACGGGCGAATTTGTCTCCTCCGAACTGCCGGCAAACGCGTGGGTGGCCAACCCCAGCAGCGCGGTGGTCAGGGCGATGACCAGCAGGCACGAATCCTTCCCGCGCGCGACCTCCGGTGGTGGTGAGAGGACGGGGATCGATTCATCCCAGGCTTCGCCCGAGGGGTCTTCGTTTGGGTCAAACATATCTCTTTTCCTGCGCTGGTTCGCGATCAGATGCAAGAGCCGGTGGCGAAGTCTATGAGCTTCGCGCCTGCGGTGCCGGTATGCGGGCGTTTTGCGGGGCGGGCGGGTTGACCCAACCGGGCAGTCGCGATTCCATGAGGAGCGATGAGGCGGCGTTGGTGGAGACCGGGACGACGGCCCCCGATGGTGGTTTTACGGTCGGTTCTCTCGGGGTTTTTGCTGGCGATTGCCCTTGGCGGGCTCGCGCTGGCGGTGTTTTTTTCCGAAAACTCGCCAGGATTCTTCCTGCTGGTGCTCGGCGCCTTGTTGGTCCTATGCCTGTACCGATCGCACCGGTATCGCCGCCGGTTTCTGCGCCTGCAGTTGAGGGATCTCGACCGGTTGAGCGGCGCGGACTTCGAGCGATGGATTCAGGTTCTGCTGGCCCAGGCAGGCTTTCATATTGAGGACCGGCCCGTCGCGGAAGACTTCGGCGTCGACGTTCTGGCGACCTACCGCGGCGTTCGGATCGGGATTCAAGCCAAGCGATACGAGCGCAATGTGGGCAATGCCGCCGTGCAGGAAGTGCACGCAGGAGCCGATTACCACAGCTGTGATCTTGCCGCGGTCGTCACCCAATCGGGTTATACGAAAGCGGCCCGAGCACAGGCGGAACGGTTACCGCGGCGTTGTGTCCTGATCGGTCGCGATGAATTGCCCGGCCTGATCGAGATCCTGCAGGACGAGGCTCGGGAGCACCGGGCCTGATCGCCTAGCTGCACGCCCAAAGCAGGACTCCGACCAATGCTGTCGCGCTGAAGACAAGGTCGATCGCGAGACCGGCTGGATCGGTCCAACGCCTGCGCGCAATTTTGAAATGAGATGCCTTGAACATCATCTAGCCTCCTGACTTGGTAATCGAACCGCGTTCGCTGCAGTCCGATCTCAGGAGTAAGCAAGGGCTGTGCCTTTTGCCGCGCCAGCTACGACTCTCCTCGGTGGAGGGTTATCGTGCCCGGACGTTGAACGGATTCTCTCGCTTCCTGTGCCGATGTTGCGCCGGGATTCCGAGAGCCTGACTGTTGTTTGCGCAATTTTTCGCGCAGGCTGAGCGCATACCTTGCGCACCGCCCGGCTCGCCATGCTGCCCGGCCTGCTGCCCGGCCACCTCCAGGCCAACGTGTGCGCCATATAGCGCGTGAGCTTGCACGACCACTGCCGAAATCTCTTCCGGGAACGAGGCGGGATCTTTCGCCGGGAGGAGGGTCCCGTGCCCCGTGCCCCGTGCCCC
>DLYX01000302.1:4324-4492 GCA_003447545.1 Deltaproteobacteria bacterium
GCCCCCGGGCCCGGGGACGCCTGAGCCGACGGCGGACAGCGACAGGATTTGTCAGTTGCGCCCTTCGGCTGGCGCGGTTGTAGCCAAGCCCGCTATGAGGAGGGAATGGATGTTTCTTTGCAGGAGGCCCCTTATCGAGATGCGACTTTGCCACGAGAGGCCCGGGTG
>DLYX01000062.1 GCA_003447545.1 Deltaproteobacteria bacterium
TACGCGATGTACCGCCGCTGGGTGGAAAGACACCTCCCCTAGCTTCCCAATACCCCCGAAAAGCTGCTAGATTTTCGCAACAAGCTCGCCCCGTGATGATGAGATCTGCCCCAAATGCCCGGACTCGGGTACGACCAACCGCCTCCGGCAGGCGAACGGCCAATGGCCCGATCGCCTCAGTCGTGCGGCATCTGGCATGCTGTGGAGGTCTGCTGCTCGCCCTGCTCTCCGCGCCCCCGGCATCTGCCGAGAGTTTTTTGGAGGTCACGGAATCCGACGATGGATTCACCATCGAAGCCGAAGAAGTCAGCGTGGCGCGCATCCTCAAGGCGATCGCCGCTAAAGCGAACTTCGAAGTGGTCGACGCCACCGGTGTCGCCGAAACCCTCGCGATATTTTCGGTCGAAAACCAGCCTCTCCCGGAGGCTCTGCAATCGCTGCTGGCCAAGCAGAATCACCTGATCGTATACGCCGGTAGCGAGAATCCCGAAGCGCAGGGGAAAATTGCCAAAATCATCCTGATGCGCCCGGCATCCGAGACTCGACCGGGAGCTACCCGCGGTCGGGGAGCATCCCCTCTGGCGGGGCCTGATGCGAAGCCCGCATCTCGAGAGACCCGCGACGCACCAGCCGCGAGAGGTGCAAGTTCCCCGACGGAAACTCTGACGGGAGATCCCGGGGAACTTGCCAATCCACAGGACTTCGCTGACCCCGATGAGGAATTCGACACCTTGCTCGACAGCCTCGATCCGGCGGATGCAGATGAGATTCGTCAGGCTTTGCAGGCCGAATTTCGCGCCAACGAAGAGTAGGGCCACAGCGTCGAAGCTGTTTTCCACCCTCGGCCACTCTTGTCGGGTCAAAAAAAGAGTTGCCAAAAGAAGTTTCCCATTAGATCCTCGGGAGGTGACCTCTTTTTTGCAAATCCAGAAGAGAACGACCCGATGGCGCAACCTACTCCTGCTGGCCATCGGCTGGCTAGGCATGGGAGCCCTCTCAGCCGCGGCCGAGCCCATCCAGGCACGCATCGTCAACGGCCTCAACACCAGCGACTTTCCGGCAACCGGAGCTCTTCTGGTCGGAGGCGATGCCGATACGGCGTCGAGCTGGTGCAGCGGCACGCTGATCGGCTGCAACACCTTTCTGACCGCAGCCCATTGCGTCGAAGGCAACAGTAACCCTGCTGGTTACCAGGTCTACCTCCAGCACGCGGGCACCTTCTCGGTCACCAGCATCAACTCGCACCCCTCCTATGATTTTCCGAAGGCCGACGTCGCGGTGCTCTCGCTCGGGGAGACGGTCACCGGCATCGAGCCGATTCCGCTCAACGACATCAATCCCAATAACCATATCGGGACCTCGGGGCTGATTGCGGGCTTCGGGCGCAGCGGTGGCAACCGCGACGACTACGGCGTCAAACGTTGGGGCACCGTCCAGACGATTGACTGCGCGGATATCGGCCAGAACCGAAACCAGCTGGTGTGCTGGCAGTATGAGAATCCGGTTGGCGCACCGGGCGACGATTCCAATACGTGCAACGGAGACTCGGGCGGACCCCTGTTCATGGATCTGGGTGCCGGCACGACCATCGTCGGCATTACCTCGGGCGGCAACAACTTCAGCTGCCTCGCTACGGATTCCAGCTACGACGCCAATGTCTACAACTACCGCTCGTTCATCCGGCAACATCTGGGGGCCGACCCCATAACCAACTGCAGTGCGCTGCCTGTGGTGGGCGACAATGAGGTCGCCGTGACCGGATTCGAGGGGCAGCTCGGCGGCGGCAACACCTTGGCCAACCATGTCCTGACCACGACCATCCCCGCCGATCAATTGCGCATCTCGCTCAACAGTGCTGATGACGGCCTATTCAACGCCGATCTCTATGTCCGCCAAGGGGCGGCCGCCACGACGAGCAACAACGATTGCGCGCGCGACGGGAGCGGCCCGCACGGCACCTGCATTTTCGATAATACCGCGGCCGACGATTGGCATATTCTGGTCCGGCGCACCTCGGGTTCAGGCGAGTACCAGATTACCGCCACGGAATTCGCCGACACCGACACGGTCTGTGGCAACAATATCCGCGAATGGGGCGAAGACTGCGATGGCACGGACGCCGATAGCTGCTCGGGCCTCTGCCAGGTCGATTGTACGTGTCCGGCGCCCGTCTGTGGCAACAATGTGGTCGAGACAGGCGAGGTCTGCGACGGCACCAGCGATGCCGCCTGCCCCGGTGAATGCAGCGGCTGCGGTTGTCAAAGCGACCCTTGCACTGGATCCGGCATTGCCACCAACGCGCGCCTGACGCTGAGCCGAATCGACCGCCCGGATGGGGACCAGAGCCTGACCTTCACGGGCGATCTGGTATTCCCCGGAGGCGGCAACTCAATCAGCCTGGACCCGATCGCCACCGGCGCGCAAATCATTATTCAGGACATCGGCAACGCCCATGCGCGGATCCTCGACCTGAGCCATGACACGACGCCGATCCCGCCGGGCCCGACCGGCATCGGCTGTCACCCCAAGGACGGTTGGACGGTCAACAAACAAGGCACCACGTTTACCTACCGAAACAAGACCGGCGACTTTGATGGCGGACCGTGCATGTCGGGCAAGCCCGAGAGGCTGACGGTGAAATTCATCGACAAACGCGCCAAGACCGGAAAGATCCGCTTCAGCGTCAAGGCCAAGAAATCTGCTCTGGGCGGAAATCTGGTCGGACCGTTTCGGGGCACGATTGCTCTGGGCGAGATGGCCAGCGATATGCAAAGCACCTGTGGCGACTATGAGTTCGCACCGGGCGATTGCACCGACAATATCAAGGGCACGACCAAGAAGTGCCGCTAAGGCCGGAGTCGCTCATTTCCAGACGCCAGAGGACCTGAAGGGAAGGTCCTGGCGCGGGGAGTGAGACGCGAGGACTGCCGCGCGAGGCATGCCGCACCGGCATCCCTCACGCGGCATGGCCTGTGCCACATCCACGGCTGATCCTGCCGGCACTTGCTCCGCTGCGGGAATTTTTTCTCGACACCGCATGCGTTTCCTTCCACAATCCGATCGATGTCGATGCCCGAGAACTCCTCACCGCCAATCGACGCGGGCGCGAACATGACTCGGGTCGAAGCGTGGAACGCCGGGACGCAGGAGGGCTTCCGTGGCTACCGCGGTCTTCCGGCTTCAGGGGTTATGTGGATCTTCTTGATTTGCCAGT
>DLYX01000426.1:0-2570 GCA_003447545.1 Deltaproteobacteria bacterium
GCAGCCTTGGCGGCCGCTGCTTCCGCGGCAGCTTGGGCGGCAGCTGCCGCCTCAGCTTCCCGCGCGGCTTCCGCCTCGCGGGCTTCTTTCTCTCGCTGCGCTGCGGCCGCTGCCTTCTCCGAAGACTTGGTCTTGTTCGCCGCAGCGTGTTCCTGCTCCTTGGCGGTTCTGGCTGCCTGAACGGCCGCGCCATTCATCGAACGGAGCTCTCGCTTCAGCGAGCGAATGCCCCGTCGAATCTTCTTCAGACCCGCGGCGTCCTTGGCTTCTTCTGCCGTGCCACGCTGGACTTTCAGCTCTCTGATTTGCGTTTTGATTTCGGCCTTTTCCGCCATGACTTTCTCTTGCCTCCCAGCAGATTCAAAAAGAGCCGACCCTCGGAGAGGTCCCCGGAAGTCGGCCCGTCACCAATTATCAACAACCAGCGACTGATTTCTCAAGCCCAAACCCGCGAAGTTTCATGCAACCTTGGCTGTCGAAGCAGCATAAAAAGGAGTGTTTTCGGCAGGAAGGCACTCATTTCCAAGGAGAATATCCGCTGCGCGCTCGGCCACCATCATGGTGGGAGCGTAGATATTCCCGTTGGTAATCGTCGGCAGGACCGATGCATCGACCACCGAGAGGCCCTCAACCCCGTGCACGCCCATGGTCCCGGGGTCCACCACCGAGAGGGGATCTGTGCCCATGCGGCAGGTACACGAGGGATGGAGCGCTGTTTCAGCATCGTTGCGAACCCACTCGAGGATTTCCGCATCTGTCTCGACCTCGGGTCCGGGCCATATTTCTCCCTCGTCGAAGGGCTGCAACGCTGGCTGACGGAGAATTTCCCGCGCGCAACGAATGCTCTCGACCCATTCCCGGCGGTCTCGTTCCGTCGAAAGGTAATTGAAACGCAACGCCGGAGCGATACCGGGGTCATCGGAGCGAATGCGCACCGAGCCACGTGCATCCGACAGCACCGGGCCGACATGGACCTGATAGCCATGTCCTGCCTGCGGCGAGGTCCCGTCATAACGGATCGCTAGCGGGAGGAAATGGAATTGTACGTTGGGATACGGCTCGGCAGGATTGCTCCGAATGAACCCCCCAGCTTCGAAATGATTGCTGGAGGCGGGCCCGGTTTTGCCCCACAGCCACTGCAGCCCCACCCAGGGACGCCGGCGCCACTGCAGGCTGGGCTGAACCGAAACTGGCTCGCGGCAAGCATGCTGCAAATAGACCTCGAGGTGGTCCTGCAGATTCTCGCCCACGCCGGGAAGCTCTACGCGCGGCGCCACCCCGACCGAGGATAGATGCTCTGCCGAACCGATCCCGGACAATTGCAAAAGTTGCGGAGTGTTGATCGCGCCCCCGGCCGCCACGACGGAGCCCGCAAAAAACTTCTCGATTCGACCGCGGCGCCGAGCCTCCACACCGACCACCCGTGTCCCCTCAAAGAGTAATCGGGTCGTATGAGCGTGGGTCACTACCTCCAGATTTGGTCGATGCAGAACCGGATGCAGGTAGGCGCGAGCCGCACTCCAGCGACGACCTTTGTGAATATTTCGATCAAAAGGCCCGAATCCTTCCTGCTGAAAACCGTTCGAGTCCGCGGTCGCCGGATAGCCTGCTTCGCGGGCGGCCTGCAGAAAAGCGGGAAAGAGAGGGTTCTCGCAGGGTCCTTTCTCGAGGTGCAGCGGGCCTGCCGAGCCGTGAAAATCAGCATCGCCTTCAAGGCAAGTTTCGGCGCGCCGAAAATACGGAAGGCAATGCTCGTAGTCCCATTCAGCCATTCCCGGCTCGGCGGACCACCGCTCATAATCCATCGGGTTCCCGCGAACATAGATCATCCCATTGATACTGCTCGATCCACCCAGAACCTTGCCCCGGGCGTGGTAGACCCGACGACCGTTCATCCCGGGCTCAGGCTCCGACAGGTATTTCCAATCGTAAAAGCGATTGCCGATGGGAAAACTCAGCCCGGCCGGCATATGGATGAACAGATCCCATTTGTAGTCCGGGCGTCCCGCTTCGAGAACAAGGACCCGATTTTCCGGGTTGGCACTCAGCCGATTCGCCAGCGCACAACCAGCAGAACCACCGCCAATGATCAGGAAATCCCAGATTTTCGTCTTTTTTCTACCAAACATCAGGACCGCAATTATACCGTCCGGACGGTACAGTTCAAGACTTTCTTTGCGTCCGATCCGCCCACGCGCCCCGCCGGACTCGCCTGAATCGCCTGAGCCCGCGGCCCCGAACCCGCGGCCAACTCCAGTGGGCTTGCATCCCGGCGGTGACCGTAGGCATTTTCTCGATATGGATTTACGATTGGACGGAAAAGTAGCTCTGATCACCGGAAGTTCGCGTGGCATCGGTCGCGCGATCGCCGCAAGCTTTGCAGCCTCGGGAGCCAAGGTCATGATTACCTCGCGCAACGCCGAGGCCTGCGAGAAAGCCGCGGTTGAGATCGGCCCGAATGCCTCTTTCGAACCGGGGCATGTGGGCAAACCGGAGGACGCCGCGCGGGTTGTGGGGGCCACCATCGACCGTCTCGGAGGGCTCGATATTCTGGTGAATAATGCTGGTGG
>DLYX01000426.1:2871-3198 GCA_003447545.1 Deltaproteobacteria bacterium
GCTCGATATTCTGGTGAATAATGCCGCCACGAACCCCTACGCTGGCCCCATGATCGATGTGGATCGAGCGCGCTGGGACAAGACTCTGGAAATCAACCTCACAGCACCTCTGTTCTGGACGCAATTGGCCTGGCAGAAGCGCATGCAGGAGCACGGAGGGAGCGTCATCAATATTTCCAGCGTCGGCGGTCTCGCGACCAATCCCGTGCTCGGAGTTTATGACGTCACCAAGGCAGCTCTGATCCACGCCACCAAGCAACTCGCCGCCGAGCTCGCCCCGAAAGTCCGCGTCAATGCGATTGCCCCGGGTTTGATCAAAACAGATTT
>DLYX01000489.1 GCA_003447545.1 Deltaproteobacteria bacterium
CGAGCCAAGCGCCAGCAGTGTGCTCAGCAGGGAAGTTGCCGAAATTAGATTCTTCTTGGACATCGGATGTACCTTCGCACTTCCTTGTGGGAAAGGGGAATCCTATTGAGCCTCTGGCGCGTAGGCTTTCACGGGCTTCCAGTTTCGGGGGGGCGGTTGCAGGCCTCGCTTGGCCCTCTCCTCGGCGACGAAGCTCAAAAGCCAGCGGTTTCGAGCCAGAACCAGTGGGCCTTCGGGGGGTTGCTCACCAGCGATTATTTTTTCCGCGACACCACGCATGCGAGTTTCCGCGGTCCATTCATAACCTCCGATAAGCGCCTTGATTTCCTGCTTCTCAGCCTCATCAAATGCCTTGAGGACAGATTCTTCTCGGCCATCTTGCTCGAAGCGAAAGGCGACTCCCCAGGCGATTCCTCGAACCATGATCAGGCGCGGCATCAGTTCCGGCACGACGCGAGTCTCGGCCAATGCCTCGCCGAGATTGCGCTCGTACTTTCGATGCGAGAGAAGCCCCCAGACCTGATAGCCGAAGTCGTTCGAAAAAGGTTTCTTCCGGAGCATTTCGCGAGTCGCGCCCAGTCCGGTCGCCGTGCTCGAGGCGAGGAGAAAGACCGCCACGGAGATCGACACGAGGACCTTATGGGATGGGAAATTGCGGCTTGCCGATTCGGCAACTGGCAGCGAGAGCAGTACCGCGGCCGGAAGAAAGAAACGATACGTCACGGGTCCTTCCTTCAAGGCGATCACAAAGCTGGAGCCGAGAAAGATCGCCAGGAAGATCATGCCATAGAGTGCATAGACCAGTTCTCGCTGGCGGCCTTCGCTCCCGCCACGCAGAAGTCGGTAGACGAAGAGAATGAGGCCGCAGGCAAAAGGAATGCCAAACCCGGCTTGCAGGGCGGGCGCGAGGCCTGCGGACATGGGTTCGATATAGGGCGTCACGAGACCTTCGAGCCAGTCTTGTGCGAAAAGATTGCGCAACTTTTCGCCAGCACTCATCTCGATCCAGGGATCGATCGGTTCCAGATAACCGAACATCTCGAAAATTCGGTCGAGACCGCGGAATCCATACTTGATATTATAGATGAACCACGGGATCAGCCCGACCGCGGCCCCCAAAAGGGCTGCCAGAAATTCACGCCAGCGCGGGAAGCCGTAAAGCAGCAGCCATTCGAGGCCGCAGGCTGCGAGGGTGAGGCCGGCTGTGTAGCAGAACCAGAGGCCCGCTCCTGCCACCAGCCCGAAGGCGAGCCAGGTTCCAGTGGAGCGCCCGGAAGTTGTCTGCAGTCGATGGAAAAGCAGCAGCATGCCGAGTGAGAAGATCAGCGACTCCCCGTGACTGCCCATGACGACGAGACCCCAATAAGCAACCAGCGGTGGCCCGGCGAGATAACCGAGACCCGCAAGCACCGCGGTGCGGTAGCCGAAATGTTTCCGCCCCACGAGGAAAAGAAGTCCGAGGGTGGTCGTCGAGCAGGCGATGGCCGCCATCTTGAACGCGAGGGGGCCGACGCCGAATAGATACGTGAACCCGGCCGCCATCAGGGTGAGAAGAAGAGAGCCTCCCTGGTAGTGGTCGGCCTGATAGTCGAGGGTGCCGCGGAGGGGGCCACTCAGAATCTCGTGCACAGCGACCCATCGAAAATCTTCTTCCCAATAGACGGTCGCGGCGAAATTCCCCTCGACCCAGAGAATCCGGGTAAGAAGGAAGACCGTGAGGAGAAGGAATAACGTGATCAGGTCTGTGCGATCGAGAGGGTGCAGGCGGTAAGGGAATATTTGCTTCGGAGGATCAAGCATAAGATCAATCCGACAACCCGAGGCGGTCGGTGGCGGCATTGTCTCGACTTCCGCAGGGCTGCGCAAGGTGTCGAAGCCCCCTCGTCGGTCAGGTTTGTAAAATATGGTTGGCGGCGGCGGTTATATCCTGGACGACGGCATCGTGCGGGACGTTGCCCAGTTTCGCCACCTCCTCCTCCCCGTGCCCAGTCAGAAGAAGGATGCCGCGAGCGCCAGCATTCGCAGCTGTTTCCACGTCTTTTACGTGATCCCCGATCACCCACGACGCCTCGATATCTGCCTGATGGTTGTCTCTGGCATGGAAAAGCGAAGTCGGCAGCGGCTTGCGACAGACGCAGGCTTCGTCGGGGGCATGCGGGCACATATAGGTTTCGACGATTTCCAGACCTGCGTTCTCGAGATCGGAAAGCAGCTGGCCATGGAAAATTTCATAGTCTTCGATGCCGAAAATGCCGCGCCCGAGTCCGCTCTGGTTTGTCACGATCGCGAGGCGGAATCCGGCATCTCGGAACCTTTGCAGGGACTCGATCGCCCCGGGGATCAGCGCATAGTCTTCGAGTTTATGCCCATAATAGACTTCCTCGACGAGGGTTCCATCCCGGTCGAGAAAGACAAAGGGATGTTTTGTCGCTTGTTCCGATGGCTGCATGAATGACATCTTTCTGTGGTCAAGTGTGTGGACCTGTTCTACGCGAAGGGGAACGAAATGAAAAAGGCAAAGCTGAATCGCGAGGGACGGAAACTGAGGGTGACTGTCTACGCAGCTTCTTCGCGCCAATCACCGAAATCCTTTCTGGCGGCCGGCCGCGCCGTGGGGCAAGGGCTGGCGGAGAGGGGACATATTCTTGTTTATGGAGGCGCTACAGTCGGCGTGATGGGGGCTTTGGCCGCTGGCGCCCTGGCCGCAGGAGGCCGGGTCGAGGGCGTGATTCTGGACGAGTTTTCCTCGGTGGCGCATCCCGATCTCCACGAGTTGGAAACTGTTGCGACGATGCGGGCACGCAAGGCGGGGCTCGCTGATCGCGGCGATGCTTTTATCGCGCTGCCCGGAGCCCTCGGGACGCTCGAAGAACTCAGTGAGATTTTGGTCGAGCGACAATTGGGATTTCACGCCAAGCCGATTTATTTGCTGAATCCGGACGGGTTCTGGACGCATCTCCTCTCTTTTCTCGATCGACAGGTCGAGGACGGAATCCTGGCTCCCGAGAATCGGGAGATCGCGCAGGTTTTGCCCGACGTCGAGACGCTTTTCGCGGCTTTGGATGCGGAGATGCCGCCTGCCGCGGGAGTCGGGCCGGCACCACCGTCGCCCGCGGCCAGATAAGCTGTCCGGCGCAAGCCTTTGGCGGGCCTGCCCCGGCTTGTTAGTGGCAGGGCATGACGATGCAGCCTACCTCTTCCGAGCCCCGCTCTCCGGCGGCAACCGTGCGGGCCTTGCTGGCCGAGGACCGTCCTCTGGTGATGGGTGGTTTTTATGACGGGGTTTCCGCGCGTCTGGTGAACAAGGCTGGGTTTCCGATCACTTTCATGGGCGGATACGCGGTGGCGGCATCGCTGTTGGGTGAACCGGATATCGGAATCCTCGGCCAGGCGGAGATGGTGGCGACGGTCCAAAGGCTTTGTCCTCATGTTGTGGCTCCGGTTCTGGTGGACGCGGACACCGGCTATGGCGGCACCGCCGAGGCCCGGAAGACCGCAGAACTCTATGCCGCCGCCGGCGCGGCCGGTCTCTTTCTCGAAGATCAGGTCTGGCCGAAACGATGCGGACATATGGCCGGTAAGGAAGTTGTGCCGGCTGACGAATGGCTGGAGAAACTTGCGGCTGTTCTCGAGGTTCGCTCGCAAACCGATCTTTTCGTCGTGGCGAGGACGGATGCGCGGGCACCGGCCGGCTTGCAGGAGGCTCTGGCTCGAGGAAAAGCGGCTCGAGACCTCGGGGTGGATGCGGTCTTTGTGGAAGCGCCGCAATCTGTCGAAGAATTGGACAGGATCGCCGAGGCGATCCCCGGTCCCAAAATTGCCAATATGGTGGAATTCGGCAAGACCCCACTTCTGCCTCCCGACGAACTCCACGCGCGCGGTTTTGATCTGATCGTCTACCCGGTAGCGGCCGTGTTGGCTCAGGCCAAAGCTGTCGAGGGGATCTACGCTACCTTGATGGCCGCGGGGACCACGGAGGGGTCGTCGCAGGAACTTTATAATTTTGGCGAGTTCAACGATTTGATGGGTCTGGCAACGCATCGCAGAGCTGAATCTGAAAGCAGCGATCCCTGATCTTCCGGGCCCCCGGAAACGCAAACGGGGGATTCGCCTGATGGCGAACCCCCCGCACATGGATCTGACAGCGGCCACTCGAAGGCGGCTGCCGTGGAGCGATTTTAGACGTTAGCCTCGAAGAGGCCTGCGGCGCCCATACCACCACCGACGCACATGGTGA
>DLYX01000429.1 GCA_003447545.1 Deltaproteobacteria bacterium
GAGGTGCTCGGTGCCATTGTTAGAGAGGCGCGTTGTCTTTTTCTCCCGCAAGACAATCGTTCCAGCCCTTTTGATCCATGCTCAGGGCCAGCATCTCTTTCATTTTCGGGGCAACGGCGCCACATACCGTATCTGCTTCGTGAAAGAGTTCGTTTCGCTCGCTGGGGTCGCTGTTCAAATCAAAAAGCTCGTGAAAGCCGGCGCAATCACGACGGTAGAGTTTGCAGAGGTGATTGCCGGTGCTGGTCGATGGATCTTCGACCTCGGCAAGCAGATACCATTGCTTCCCCGGATTGGTCGTCTGTCCGGAGCCATGTTTTCGGCCGATCATACATTGCCGGAATATCTGCTTTTCGTTGGGACTGAAGTGGGCAGGGATATCGCAGGGGCGGGGCTCGAGATTTGTGAGCGTGATTCCCTCGTAGCGTGATTTCTGATCCGGGCGTGAGTCCGGGCAACAGTTTACGCAATCGACGCCTGGTGGCGGGCAGGTTTGAGTCGCGGTTCCCGAGACCTCACGCATGGTTGCGAGGAGATCGACAGCGTGCGCGAAGCGACTTTGGCAGCCCGGAAGATTGGGACCGCAATTCTGGCCGGCATTTTGGTTTCGTCCATCGAACATGACAATCGGCGACTGCATGCCGTTAGCCGAGAAATGCTTTTTGCTGTTGTTGGCCGTGTTGAATCCGTTGTCCGTGATCAGCATGATGATCGTGTTTTCAAGTTCTCCGCGCGCTGCCAGCTGAACGTAAAGTTCATCTACCGCGCGGTCGAGAACGCTGATCCAGGATAGATAGGCGACGTTCCGATCGAGTCCGGAAGCCTCTCGGAAACGATCTCCTTCGGCGGCGATATTGGATGCGATCTGTCGATATCCCGGAATCAGTCCTTCACATACGAGATACTCGTCGCCGGTCAACACGCCGTCGTCGTTGCGATCGAGTTCGGGTCGATAATGACAAT
Organism: Deltaproteobacteria bacterium; assembly: GCA_003447545.1. Classification (GTDB taxonomy): domain Bacteria; phylum Desulfobacterota; class Binatia; order UBA12015; family UBA12015; genus UBA12015. The sequence continues at coordinate 964 of DLYX01000429.1, forward strand.
AGGCGCTGTGGCTTTTGTAGGGCTCTTTCCCGCATTGCACCTCATCCCGCGGGAAAATCGGACAGTATTTTGGCAAACGTATATTCTGGTGAGGTATCGAGGGACCGATCACCAGGAAGAATGGTTGCGCAGTGCAGCTATCGACTCGGGGGGCCATGCGGGAACTGTCCGGGTCGGCCCGTCGTTCTGTGGCCGGGAGAATACACTTGGAGGCGTCGGCACAGGTGGCGCAATCGATAAAGTCCATCGCTCGCTCAAAGGGTATGCCGTCGGCCCCGCGGCGGGGACTGAGGATCTCTCGGTTTCGCGTGGCCGCTTCGGGATTTCCCCTGGGATAATCCCGATCAAAAGGTTTTTTGCGACGGAAGCGTCGATCCACAAATGTTTTCCCGTAGGCCCATTTCCCGCCGGCCATGGTCAGATAGGTGGTCGGGTCTCGAATACCTTGCTCTTCAGAAAACCCGGGTAACCATTCCGGCAGTGTCGGGGTGAGGATCTTGCCGCGAACGGACTGGTAATCGCCATTATGGAGTCCTGTGAGGATGCTGGCCATGGAAGGTTTGCAGACAACGGCCCCCGTGTGGGCTGCCGGGAAATAGGAACCGTCTTCGGCGAGGCGATCGATCGAAGGCGTGAGAATTCGATGGATTGGCGGGGTGCAGTCACCGTCCCTGCAGGGCTGACAACCGGGTTGGTCGACGCCGCAATCCTGTGTGGGACTTGAGGAGACGATGTCCTCGGGGATCACGATTTCGGGATGGTCGTAACCTTCCCTGAAGCGAGTCGGGTCGATCCGGAATTCACCGCGGTTCAAACGTTCGCGGAGATATCGCTGCATGAAGCCATAGTAGGGCCACCCGTGATCATCCGAGATGATCAGAATAATATTCGGGTTCTCTTGCGGCTTGGCGGCCTGCGCCAAGGCGGGGACGCAGAGAAGGCCAAATGCACACAGGATCCAACCAAGACAACGCATCAAGTCACCTTACCGGAAAGCAAAAGGCGCCGTAAAGCCTCTTAGTTTATCTGAAATTACCGCAGGACCTCCAGCGGATATGGCTTTTTTCGTGGGGCTTCGGACTGGCGATCATTCCTTCTGCCGGGTAGCGTCCAACGGGCAGATGGCCTGATTCCGCAGGTCTCGGAGGAGAAATCATGCGTGCAGCCGTATTGGAAGAAGCCGGAAAACCGGTCGAGATTCGTCAGGACGTGGAAATCGCAGCACCCAAGGCCGGGCAGGTCTCGGTGGAAGTTCGCCATTGCGGTCTCTGCCACTCGGATCTCAGCATCATTGACGGCGTGTTTCCCGGAATGATGCCTCTGGTGCTTGGCCACGAAGCTTCGGGCGTCGTTGCGGAAGTGGGCCCCGGGGTGACCTCTCTGGTTCCGGGGGATCACGTCGTTCTGACACCGACGCCGCCCTGCGGCACCTGCTATTTCTGCATTCGGGGTGAGGCCAGCGTTTGCACCAATGCCAACTCGATTATCACCGGCCTGTTGCCCGACGGAACAACGCCGCTCTCCATCAATGGTGAGCCTGTCTATCGTGGGGTCGGTGTCGGTGCGTTTGCGGACCGGGTGGTCACGCAGGAAACCGGTGCGGTGAAGATCGACAAGGATATTCCTCTTGATATTGCCTGCGTGATTGGATGCGCCGTGCAGACGGGCACAGGAGCGGTCCTGAACGCAGCCGGTGTGAAATCCGGGGACACTGTTCTGATCATGGGATTGGGTGGCGTCGGACTATCCGCCGTTCAGGGGGCTCGCGTCGCCGGAGCCTCTCGCATTCTTGTTTCCGATCCGGTGGGGGAGCGGCGCGAGGCGGCTCTCTCCATGGGAGCTACGGACCTGCTCGATCCGATGCAGGACGATGTCGCGGCAGTCGCGCAGGCTGTGAACGGCGTGGGTGTGGACTTCGCTTTCGAGACCGCAGGTAAAAGCGCTCTCCTCGACACCGGTTTGGCTGCGATCCGCAATGGGGGCACTCTGGTCTGCGTCGGAGCACCGCCGCTGGATGAAGCCTTTACTGTTCTTCCTGCCGCGCTCGTGATCACGGGAAAGAAAATCATCTCGACTGTTCTGGGTGATGCGCATTCGCTGCGCGATATCCCTCGCTACCTCGATCTCTGGAAGGCGGGACGCCTCGATCTGGAGGCTTTGATCACCAACAGCCGTCCGATCGAAGAAATCAACCAGGCCTGCGACGACCTGCGGTCGGGCAAGGGTGTGCGAACCGTCCTGAACTTTTAGGGAGATGGTGCGAAAAGGAGATCTCGATGCCGCGACAATCATTTCTGCAGCGAAAATTGACGGCCCGGCGACTCTGGAAGGAGTTCGCCCCATTGGCCAAGGAGGTTCTGA
>DLYX01000321.1:0-186 GCA_003447545.1 Deltaproteobacteria bacterium
CGCGCATCGAGGTCAGCAAGGTCCGCGCATCGACTTCCTCGCCGGAAATGTTCTGCCTCGCTCGACCATCGGGATGCACGCGCTCCAGCGCATCGGTCCAGTCGCGCCGGGTGATCGCGGCGAAGAAATCTTGCGTCAATTTTTCCAATGCATCGGGTGTCATCTGTTGTTGCCTCTTTTGTTGCC
>DLYX01000321.1:517-2969 GCA_003447545.1 Deltaproteobacteria bacterium
TTGTTGCCGGTAGTTTCGGTCTTGCGTTCTTGTTCGATCCAGATAGCCAAGGCGTCGAAGACGTTCAGCGAGTTCCGGTGCGATTGCTGCGTCAGCATTTCCGCGAGGGTCGAATCGTATCGATCGAGATCATCAGGGTATTGGGAGGCTCACCCGCGGTATTGCGCATCCAACCTTCGTCAATGGTGGCTACCTCCATCCCGGGTGAGGTTGGACACGCGGTCAGGAGCAGGGCGCAGAACAGGCTGGGCCAGTGCCTCATTGCGCAGTAGCCTTCCGAATCAAACCCTCCTGCACGACCGAAACGGCGAGGGCGCCGTCTTTTGTGAAGATCGAACCACGGGCCAGTCCCCGGCCTTGCGAAGCTGTCGGCGTGTCCTGGTCGTAGAGCAGCCACTCGTCTGCGCGGAAAGGTCTGTGAAACCACATGGCGTGGTCGAGACTGGCCATCTGCACCTCGGGATTCTGGAAGGTGCTGGCATGAGGCAAAAGGGTCGTATCGAGGAGCGTCATGTCGGAGAGGTAGGTCAGGATACAAGCGTGCAGGACCGGCTCTTCCGGTAAAACCCCATTGGCGCGCACCCATACCCGGTGGCGCGGGGGCAGGGGGCGGGCGCGGTCGCCAGGCTTCCAGTCCAGGTATCGCGTGTCGATGGCGCGCGGTCGGTCGTACCAGGCGCCCATTTTTTCGCGGTAGGGCGCCCAGCGGGTCCGGAAGTCGTCCAGCGATTCGGGTTCGGGGATTCCCTCGGGCATCTCGAATTGATGATCGTAGCCGGACTCGGGAATATGAAACGAGGCGGAGAGGTTGAATATTGGTCGTCCGTGTTGGATCGCGACGACACGCCGGGTGGTGAAGGAGCGGCCGTCACGCTGGCGATCGACCTCGTAGACAATGGGCGTGGTCGGGTCGCCGGGGCGCAGGAAGTAGGCGTGGAGGGAGTGAATCTGTCGCTCGGCCTCGACGGTTCGCGAGGCTGCGACAAGGGCTTGGCCGGCAACCTGCCCGCCGAATACTCGTTGCAGGTCGATATCGGGACTCAGGCCGCGAAAGATATTCAATTCGATATTTTCGAGGTCGAGCAGGCCAACCAATTCGTCTACGGCATCTTGCTCCATCGACGAAGTGTCGCATGCGAGGCGCGCCCGGGAAAGAAGGGGCGCATTGGTTCTGATTGTCAGGCCGGAACACTCGTGTTTCCGGCCATCCTCGCAGGCCTCTGCCGAGAATCTCGATCACGGAGATATTCTTCTCCGTTGGACCTTTTGTCAGTGGCCTGCGCTCAAGCTAGGGTTCTCCTCGAGGCGACGATGAAGGCGACAGTTATGGATGGATGCGGGGTCGAGATCACGGATGTCGATTTGCGCAAAATGAGCGATGCCGTTGCCGATGATGTGCGGGGTCTTTTCGCAAGTCATGGGCTGGCGTTTTTTCGCGACCAATCGTTGAGCGAGAGCGACCATATAGCGCTGGCCGAGAGATTCGGCCCGATCAATATCAATCGATTCTTCCCGGCTCACCCGCAGTTCCCCGAAATCGCCATGGTGGCCAAGGAGCCCGAGCAGGAGGGCAATATTGGCGGGGGGTGGCATACCGATCACTCCTACGATTTTGAGCCGGCGCTCGGTTCGATTCTGGTCGCTCGAGAACTGCCGGCTTCTGGTGGCGACACTTGGTTTTCGAGCATGTACAAAGCTCATGATGCCTTGTCGGAAGGGCTGCGTGAGACTCTTTCAGGTTTGCGCGCCGTGCATTCGGCAAGACATATTTTCGGCACCCAAAGCCCGGATAGCGATGTGAAAGGCGATACGGGCATCAGCAATGCCGAGGCGGCAGATGCTTTGAAGGACCCTCGTCATCCGATCCTGATCGAGCACCCGCTCAGCGGTCGGAAAGCACTCTACGTGAACCCGGGCTTTACCATCGGGATCGATGGTTGGACGAGGCAGGAGTCCAAGCCTCTCCTGAAGTACCTCTACAGCGTGGCCATGAACGAGGACTTTGTAACGAAGTTTCGTTGGCACCCCGGCTCGGTCGCATTTTGGGATAATCGTGCAACGTGGCATTGGGCGCAGAACGATTATCACGGAATGCGACGAATCATGCACCGGATTACAGTTGAAGGCTGTGCCCTGCAGTAGCCGCCGGCGAGTTTACAATTGTGATTCGCAGGCATAGGGTTTGAGCAATGAAGAGACCTGCCGTTTTGATTTTGCTCGTCTTGCTTTCGGGCGCTGGCTGCTCCACCGACAGCGATCCTGCAGTCGAGCCGCCCTGCACGGGGAACCTGGTCAACCGTGATAGCGATGTCTGGCATATCCACGACCCGGCGATCGCAAAGGAAAACGGATCTTATTATATTTATTCCTCCAGCCCTCTGGGTTCGTTTTACCGCTCTGATGATATGCGGACATGGACGGAGTCCGGTCGGCTTTTCGATGCCTTGCCTGA
>DLYX01000562.1 GCA_003447545.1 Deltaproteobacteria bacterium
TCTTATAATTATTCCTACTGGGAGCTGAATGAAGACGAGGCCCTGGTCATCAACTTCACACCCCCGCCCTGCGACTACTGGAACTTGCAGATCGGTAACCATTGGCTTGAATCTCTCGACTACTTCCATCGCGACACGCATGTGAATCAGGAGACAGTGGTTCTTGCTGCAGACGGTTCTGCGCAGGTCGTGGTGGCAAGGCAGGATCCCGGTTTACCCAATTGGCTCGATACCGCCGGCCACGTGCGCGGTGGACTCGCCCTTCGCTGGGTGGGGGCATCAGAGATTCCGGGCACGAAATGCGAGGTGGTGTCGCTGGCATCGCTCGCGGGATTGGCGACCTGATTGGAATGGTCATCGATTCCTGTGCATCTTCTATTTCATGAAGAGCAAGGCCGCATGGCGAAATACGGTTTGGCGCCGGGTCTGGGCCCTGCCGTTGTTGCTTCTGACCGCCTGCGAGGCACCGCTCGAGTCGGTGGCCTGGGCTGTCCGGACGGTCTTTCCTCAGGTGACACAGCATTCGGTATCGTGGCTGGTCGACCAGCGGCAGGCCCACGGAGACGAGATTCTCCTGCTGGATGTCAGGACTCCGGAGGAGTTTGGCATCAGCCATATCGAAGGTGCCCGCCGCGCGGCGACTCTGGAGGAGGCTCGGGCGCTTCTCGGTGGTCGTCCCAAGGATCAGTTGATCGTTGTCTATTGCTCGGTAGGCTACCGCAGCTCTCAGCTCGCCGCCCTCCTGCTCGAGGGAGGTTATACGCAAGTCGTCAATCTGGAGGGTTCGATCTTTGCGTGGGCGAATGCGGGAGAGCCTGTTGTGCGCGACGGTAGAGAGGTTCGCGCCGTTCATCCCTACGGTCCGATCTGGGAGAGATTTCTGGCGCCGAAGTATCGTGAGTATCCCGCGGACAGACTGGAGAAAAACCGTTAACTCGAGTTGGCTGGCCTCGATTAGGGCGAGCATTTCATATGCATTCCGGACCTTTTGGAGCTAGACGGGAAGAGCATGTCGAAGCCGAAAAGTGTGGCGCATTCGCGACTGATCGAACGTTTACGGCAAGTTTGTCTTGCCTTCCCCGAAACCTTTGAGAAAATAGCGTGGAAGACGCCGACGTTTCGGGTCGATCAGAAGAAGGGCAAGATGTTTGTGCTCTACAGCGATCCGGAGGCCGGTCGCCCCGCACTTTGGTGCAAGGGGGAGGAAGGCGCGCAGGAAGCGTTGGTCGGGGTGGATCCAGAGCGCTTTTTTCGGCCACCCTATCTGGGTGTGAAGGGCTGGATAGGGATCTATCTGGACCGACGTGTTTCATGGAAAGAAGTTCGAAGTCTTGTTGAAGCCAGTTACCGACTGGTGGCGCCGGCACGGCTGGCGGGGCAGTTGGATGCACCGGCCGATCTGGAGGTAGAGGAATAATGATCAAGCGATTGCTTCGTTGGGGATTCTTTTTGGGCGCCAGCTTGGTGCTGGTGGTCGTGGTCAGCGCATCGTCGTGTGGTTATATCGCGCTTCCTGGCGGCTTGATCATCAACTTCTCGAACCTTCCGGGGTCGCAGGTTGAGCCGATGGCCGAGTCCGATCTGCAAACACGACTCAAGCTCCCCGAAGGCTTCCGCATCGAGACCTGGGCCAGCGAGATCCCGAACGCACGCCTTCTGCTGCGGACTCCGGCGGACGATCTTCTGGTGAGTTCGCCGCGCGAAGGAAAGATTTTCCTGATTCGCAAGGATGCGAACGGCGATCGCCAAAATGATGGGGTCGAGGTCCTTGTCGAGAATCTGGACCGGCCCCATGGAATCGCGTGGCATCAAGGAGAACTATTCGTGGCGGAAGGGAGCGCGGTTGTTCGTATGCCTTTCGACCCCGAGACGCGCGAGGTCGGCGCGCCGGAGCGAATCATCACGGGCCTCCCGGACGGCGGCAACCATTGGACGCGGACCGTGCACGTGGGGCCCGATGAAAAGCTCTACGTGTCGATCGGTTCGAGCTGTAATGTCTGCGAAGAAGAAGACCCGCGCCGGGCGGCGATCGTTCGCTATGAGCTCGATGGCTCCGGCGAGAAGATCTTCGCGACGGGTTTGCGAAATGCAGTCGATTTCACGTGGCGTCCCGAGACCGGAGGTCTCTACAGCACCGGGAATGGTCGGGATCTTCTGGGTGATGATTTCCCGTCAGAAGAAATCAATCTCGTTGTCGAAGATGGATTCTACGGATGGCCCTACGCCAACCCGCCTCGCCAACCGGATCCGGACTTTGGTGCGCTGCGCCCGGACAAGGTCGCCATGTCCATCCCCCCGGTGCATGAGTTGCCTGCGCACTCGGCACCGATGGGAATTGTTTTTTATGAGGGGGATTCTTTCCCGGCTCGCTACCGAGGGGCCGCTTTTGTCGCACTTCACGGCTCCTGGAATCGGCGCAAGAAGCAAGGCTACGAAGTGGTAACTCTGTTTTTCCGGGAGAACGGTGAAATCGACCGGGAGCCTTTTCTGCAGGGGTTCGAAGTCGACGAAGATGTGTCCGGGCGACCGGTCGGGCTTGCTGTTGGCGCCGATGGAGCGCTTTTTGTGGCCGACGATTATACCGGCTCGGTCTATCGAATCAGCTACGGTGAAACGGCACGGCCCGTGGCGCGCGCCTCTGCGGTACCGCTCGTCCGCGAAGATCCCCTGGCGGGACTGACACCGGTCGATTTGGCGCGAGCAAACCAGCAAGGAGAGAGCCTGTGGGCGGCGAGCGATTGCGCGAGTTGCCATATCGAGGGAGCGGGAAC
>DLYX01000369.1:0-3084 GCA_003447545.1 Deltaproteobacteria bacterium
GGGAGCGCCGACACCCCATTCATATCGGGGACGATCTGACCGATGAAAGCGTTTTTCAGGCGCTCGCCGAACGCGGTATCGGGATCTACGTTGGCGAGGACACAGTCGAAGATCGTGAAACCAGCGCAGGGTTCCGGCTCCGGAATCCTGATGAGGTGAGAACCTTTCTCAAGCGAATCACGGCCCGCGACTGAACAGACTATTTAAGTCCGACCACGTAAACGAGGTAGGTCTCTTGCTGCTCGACAGCGACCGTTGTGACGTCTTCATACTCCCCGTTGCCATAATAGAGGCCATCGTCGTCGGCCTCTTCCTCAAGCCCCTCCCAATACAGCCGCACTTCCGCAAAGCCGACCTCTTCGAGGAGATCTCGTAGTTCGGGAATGGTCCATAAGCGCCAGTCGTAGGTGAACGCTTTTTTTCGCTTTGAGCCGTCCGGAAACTGGTAGTGGATGTAGCAGAGGGTCTCATGGGTCAGCGGATCGAACGAATGCTGATCCCAGATATAGACCATATCGTCCAGATCGCGCTCCTCCTCGCACTCCTTCATGGCATCGAGTCCGCCGTAGATCTCCAGAAAGATCAGCCCGTCGGAGCGCAAGCCCTCGAAAGCGGCCGCCAGATAAGCCTTGAGCTCTGCCCGCTTCTTGAAGATGCAATAACTGAAGTTATTGGCGCAGGTGATATCCGCTTTCGTCGTCAGCGGATCCAGAACATTCCCATGGACCAACTCGATTCGGTCGGCGGCCGTCGAGGGCACCACATTGCGCTCGCGACCCCATTCCAAAGTTGGCTGGTCGAGGTCCACACCAATGGCTCGGCGAGTCTCATCCGCCTCGCACCAGGCGGTGGCAATTTTTGCCGTGCCGCAGAAATCCTCGCGCAAGACTTCCGGCTTTGCACCCCGCAACTTCAGATAAAGCTCGTCGAAAAAGGCGCAATCCTCGTCCGGTGCCATGACCGAATTCTCGTACAGTTCCAGCAAGTCGACCTGTGAGGCCATCGTTTTCCGTTTGGCCTTACCCTTCGACTTCCCGTCCGTGTTGCTCGGTTTCTGTTTTTTTTGTTTCACCATAAAATCACTCAGCTTCGTTGCGCTGGAGGGAGAAGGTACCCTCGCCGTTGTACCAGCACCACCAATGCCGGCAGTAGAATCAGATTTGCCAGCACCGTGATCGTCAAACCGACCACCAGAAGCAAGCCAAGACTCGCGATCCCACGGTGTGCGGAGAGAGCCAGGCTGCCAAAACTGACAATCGTCGTCAGAGCACTCCAGAAAACAGCCTGCGCCGTGACCGACTCCAGGAGCGGCTTGCCGCGCCCCGCTTCGCGCGCCCGGTGCACGAGATGCACGCCACTATCAACCCCGATCCCGAGCAACAGCGGCAGAACAATCACATTGGCAAAGTTGAACGCTCGGTCGAGGACGACCATCGCCGCACCCGTCATCACACCCGCCAGAATCAGGGGCAAGAGCACCAGAGCCGCGTCGAGCGGTTTACGCCAGATCAGCAGGAGAAGGACGGTAATCAGAATCAGGGCCAGGGAAAGCGCTTCCACCAACGAACGCGCCGTAGCTCTACCAAACTCGATGAGATTGACAGCCACGCCCGTCGCGTCGGGCTGGACTTGCCGGATCGCATCCACGAAAATCTCACGCGCATCGCCTTCCCCCAAATTGCCGCTCGGAAAGACCTGCACCCTTGCCTTGCCGTTGGTCGCGAGCATGCGCTCACGCAAATTTGCGGGGAGCGTTTCCAGACGGACCTCGTCGGGATCGAGTGCCAGTTGCAGGCGGCGAAATTGATCCGGGAAGCTTCCGAGAAGAAGCTCTTCGAATCGGTTGACCGCCTCTGTCGGATCTGGCGAGTTGCCCACCTTTGCGAGAAATTCGCCGAGCATGGCATTCAGCTTGGCGCCCGAAAGTGCGAGCGTCGAGTCACCCTGCACGACCGTGCTTTCGGTCAACAGTCGCTGCAGATCGCGGATTGCGGCAATCTGTTCTTCTACCGTCGGGCCCTGCGAGGCAATCCGGTCCGAGCGCGGCACGTCGAAGAGCATCGAGGTGTCCGCCAGAATTTCGAGCTTCTCGGTTTGATCTTCGGGTACATAGGCGCGCACGGTAATCGCTTCGGAGACTTCCGGGAGCTCTTCAAAACGCGCTGCGAGGACTTCGGCTTCCTCCAGGTTATCGGCGACGGCATCGATATACCACGGGGAGGTCCGGGGGTCTTCAAGCAAATCCTTGAAGGCCTCCACTGATTCCGTGCGCGGATCGCGCATCTCCACAACATCCGAATCGAACCGGGCCCCGGGCGCGAGGAAGACTCCGACAATTCCCAGAAGAAGTGCCAACGAGACCACCACCTCCGGTCGATTGGTCACAGCCGCAGGCACTCGGAATTGGAATCGCGAAGTCTTGGCGAACAATTCCTTGCCACGACTACCCACAAGAAGTGTGGAGAGCGCGGGAAAGAACGTCACGGTCTGGATCAGAATCACAAACATCCCCGTGCCCGAGATCAGGCCCAATTCGGCCACGCCCAAATAATCGGTCGGCACGAAGGAATAGAACCCGATCGCGGTGGTGAAGGTACACAGGATCAATGAACTCCCGACCTCCCGACCAGCGCCCTGCAAAGCCTCTCCCGGCCGCAACCCCGCGCGAAGCCCCGCGACAAAATGCATTCCCAGATGAATTGAAAAGTCGACGCCCAGACCGATGAACAAGACCGCAAATGCGATCGAAATAAGATTGAGCGCACCAACCGTCGCCGCAGCGAAGGCCGCGGTCCACACCAACCCGACCACCAGAGTAGCCCCGGCAGCCAGCGAAAGGCGGGCCGAGCCAAAAGCAAAAAAGATCGCCACGAGAACGATCATGAACGAGAGAATTCCCGAGACACCCACGTCCCAGAAAAGACCGATCATTTCCTCGACACTCAGCGCGGGGTTGCCCGTAATCCGCAACTCGATCCCACGGTCGGCCACAAGTCCCAGATCCTGCGCGGTGCTACGGATGGACTCCATCGCGGGGGAGGCCGCGAGAACTGCCTCAAAATCAAGAATCGGCTCGGCGATGAC
>DLYX01000369.1:3389-3717 GCA_003447545.1 Deltaproteobacteria bacterium
AAGAATCGGCTCGGCGATGACCACCCGCCGGGAGCCCGGGTCGATCGCCGAGCCTTCCATCATCAGATCCTGCCAGGAAACGGCGACCGGGTACTCCGCAAAGACCTCGACCGAAGCATCCCCAATTCGGTCAAACAAACCGACAAACTCCTCGGCGGATCCTTCGGTCGACCCCTCGGCAAAGCCCAGGCGAAGCATCGAGGAGAGATTGCTCAGACTGGGATCCCGCGACAGTTCGGCGAGAATCGGCTGGTAGCCAGCCATCTGGTCCGCAAAATCCTCCAGATCATCCGGAGAGCGATACAGCAGACCATGTCGTTCAAAAAAG
>DLYX01000092.1 GCA_003447545.1 Deltaproteobacteria bacterium
ATCACGCATCACAGGCGGATCTGCGGCCGCTCCGTGGAGCAGTCGAATCGATTCGTGGTCAATAGTGCGGGGTCGGCGGCTTGTACTGGGAGAGATCGGCGTCGCGGAACCAGTCGACGGTCCGCTGGAGTCCCTCACGAAGTGCGATCTTCGGCTCCCACCCGAGCTTCTCCCGGGCGAGCGTGATGTCGGGTTGTCGCTGGAGGGGGTCGTCCTGCGGAAGCGGACGCGCCTGCACGATCTCGACCCCGGTGCCCGCGATCTCGACCACCAGTTCCGCGAGCTCGCGAATGGTGAATTCGCCCGGGTTGCCGATGTTCACCGGGCCGTGGAAGCCTTCGGGGCCGTTCATCATGCCCATGATCGCATCCAGCAGGTCGTCGCAGTAGCAGAACGACCGGGACTGCGACCCATCGCCGTAGATGGTGATCGGCTCCCCAGCGAGTGCCTGCCGGATGAAGTTGCTGACCACTCGACCGTCGTAGGGATGCATCCGCGGGCCGTAGGTGTTGAAGATTCGAACGACCCGGACGTCCACCTTGTTCTGTCGGTGATAGTCGAACATCAACGTCTCGGCCGCCCGCTTCCCCTCGTCGTAGCAGGCCCGGATGCCGATCGGATTCACGCTGCCCCGGTAGGACTCCGTCTGCGGATGAATCTCCGGATCGCCGTAGACCTCGCTGGTCGAGGCCTGGAAGACCTTCGCGCGCAGCCGTTTTGCAAGCCCCAGCATGTTTATCGCGCCATGCACGCTTGTCTTGGTCGTCTGAACGGGATCACACTGGTAGTGAACCGGCGATGCGGGACAGGCAAGATTATAAATCTCGTCGACCTCGACATAGAGCGGAAACGTCACATCATGACGCATGATCTCGAACCGGGGATTTTCGAGCAGATGCGCAATATTGTCTTTAACACCAGTGAAGTAGTTATCGACACAAAGGACGTCATTACCTTCGTTCAGCAGCTGTTCGCAAAGGTGAGAGCCGATAAATCCGGCGCCTCCGGTGATCAGAATTTTTTTCGGAACCGACATCAGAACTCCATACTCACAATATACTCTCCGGAAAATTCACCGGCGAAACGTCCAAACGAAAGCCGCCGTGAAGCTACCATCCAAAGGCCGGAAAAAGAACCCTGACTGACCGCGCCGTCAAGGATTTCGATGCCCTTCGAGCAGACCGTTTTTACAGCAGATCATACCTTTTAGACGGAGGCCTGTATTATACAGCGCCACGCCCGGCTCTGTGCAGAGGGTCAATTCCCGCGCGGGGGCGCGCATCGCCGGGGGCTCCGTCGCGAACATCGACCCATAGTCCGCAACCGATCTCTCGAACGGCCGCTCCGCCAGACCGGATGGTGCCCGGCAAAGCGATTCCGGAACGGCACCGTAGGGCATGCCCAGTCGGCGCAGCATGGCAAAAACAACCCGCGCGGTTTCAGAAAACGACCTGACGCGGCGAGTCGTTCAACAACATCGCAATATCGACGAGCTTGCAGACACTGAATATCCCGGGCTTGTCCTTGGCCGCGTTGGTCAAGCACAGAAGCATCGAATGCTCGATACAGGAAATATATACATCCCTGCCCGCAATAGACTGGACGACCGAATGTGCAAAGACATCCTCGACTGTCAGTGTCCGTCCGAAAAGTTGTTGAATCATATGAGTCTGATGTGATTCAAAGATCTTGTCGCCAATTTGAGGACAAGATCGATGTGGACAGCCGAAAATCGAGGTTCCTATGACCGGAGCAAACTTCGTTACCCGAGTGATGTGACGGATGATGAATGGAATCATATTGCGCCGCTGATCCCACCGGCCAAGCGAGGTGGCCGCCGACGCAGCGTGGATGTACGTGAGGTCGTGAATGGCTTGATGTACATTCTGAGCACCGGATGCCAATGGCGATCGATCCCCAAGGACCTGCCCCCACGTAGCACGTTGTTCGAATATTTTGACCTTTGGGATTATGACGGGACGCTGGAGTGCATCTATCACGACTTGTATGTCCGGTGCCGCGAGGCAATGGGGCGCGAGGCCAGTCCAACGGGGGGTGTCATTGATAGTCAGAGTGTAAAGGGCGCGGAAAAAGGGGGCGCTGCATTGATCCGTCGCGCTACGGTGCGGGCAATAAAATCAAGGGCAAGAAGCGCCACATCCTTGTCGATACAGTAGGCTTGTTACTTCATGCTGTTGTACACACGGCCAATATACAGGACCGGGATGGCGGGGTTTTGGTGCTTGGGACTTTGTTCGGTAAATTCCCGTTTTTGAAGAAAATCTTTGCCGATGGCGGATACCAAGGTCCCATTTTCAAACAAGCCTGTATGAAAGTTTTGCCTCATGTGGAAATAGAAATAGTCAAACGGTCCGACACGGCAGTCGGCTTTGAGGTCATCCCCAGGCGTTGGGTCGTGGAAAGAACGCTGGCCTGGCTCGGTCGATGCCGTCGCCTCGTCAAAGATGAGGAAAATCGCACCAGAACCGCCCGCGCGTTTCTGATGTTAGCTTCTATCGTTTGATGTTGAGAAGGCTCTGTTTGAAAACATAAACTTACCGGAAGGACTCTCAGAGAACGATAGGCGGGATAACAGTCGGGCTGGACATGGATGTCGATATTGCAATCGCCTTTCGGCGAAAGCAGCGGCATGAAACTAGCATCGGAGATAAACCCCACGGCGCCATGAGCAGCGGATCAAATTCAAACCCCTTGATCTTCAGGGAACGTTAGCCATAACGCGCTGCTCACTTTATCAAGATAAAACACCTCGCCCGTTTCCAGTCCAACGAGAGACGTTTCCGCGTCAATCTCGATCGCGGCGACCGCCGG
>DLYX01000261.1 GCA_003447545.1 Deltaproteobacteria bacterium
GGGCCCGGCGTGGGGACGGCAGCCTGACTGGCGCGATGGCACTGCCTGGAGCGAAGAGATCCGTGCCGAGCTCGGTCACTTCGGCGCCGACTACTGGATTCGACCGGAAGAGAGTTCCGGGACCGCACTTGGTGCCATCGGGGTGCTCGAGAGTGCGATCGAGGAAATCCAGCCGGCAATCGCACTGGGGCCCGCGACCTCCCTGGGGCGCGATCAATTGCCTCATTTGGCCGCACGTCTGGGCCTCGGATTGACCGGCGACGCGATTGGCGTCGAGATGGACCCGAGCCATGGCTTGCTCGCCCTCAAGCCGGCCTTCGGGGGGCAATTGGTCGCACCGATCGCCTCCCGGACTTTACCGGCATTCGCGACCCTGCGGGCAGGGGTTCTCGACAGGAGCGAACCCGACCGAAATCGCGCTCCGGCAGAGATCCTCGAGTTCGGGGACGAAGAGACGCTGATGGAGCCCCATTGGCACGATTTCGTTCGCGAAACAGAGTTGGGTGGGGTCGATCTGGATCAGGCTTCGCTGGTGATTTGCGCGGGCTTCGGTCTCGGTGGGGACGAACATATGGCCAAGGTCACCAGGCTCGCAGAGAAGCTCGGGGGGGTCGTTTGCGGGACGCGGCGAGTCTGTGATCTGGGTTGGTTGCCGCGTCAGGCTCAGGTGGGATTGTCCGGGCGCTATATTGGTCCCCACGTTTACCTCGGGCTCGGGGTTCGGGGTTCCTTCAATCATACGGTCGGGATCCGGCGGGCTGGAACGGTCATCGGAGTCAATAATAACCCGAAGGCGGAAATCTTTGCGGCCTCGGACCTTGGGGTACTCGGCGACGCCCCGGCGATGCTCGAAGCGTTGCTGGCGGTAGCTCGCGGCTAGTCCAGAATCGCTTTTTCGCGAACCTCGCCAGCTTCCGTCATTTGGTAAACCAGCGGAATTCCGGTGCCGATATTTACCTCGAGGATCTCCTCGGGTGTCAGCCCCTCCAATTCCATCACAATCGCTCGCAGGCTATTTCCATGAGCCGCGACAAGCACATCCTCGCCCTTGCGAATCGCCCCGAGTACGGTTTCTCGAAACCAGGGCAGGGTTCGGGCGGCGGTGTCCTTGAGGCTCTCTCCGTTTGGTGGGGGAATATCGAAGCTGCGACGCCAGATATGGACCTGCTCGTCGCCGTATTTTTTGGCCGTCTCACCTTTGTCGAGTCCCTGCAGGTCGCCGTAATGCCTCTCGTTGAGCGCCTCGTGTCTGATGACGCTCATGTCGGGCGTCCCCATTTCCTCGAGAGCCAGAGCGAGCGTGATTTGAGCTCGTTGGAGGTTCGATGTGAAGCACTGGTCGAAGCTGATTTTCTCGGCCAGCATCCGCGCACCGGCGCGTTGCGCTTCGGTGCGACCGAGTTCGGTAAGAGGCACGTCCTCCCACCCGGTGAAGCGGTTGTCGAGGTTCCATTGGGACTGACCGTGGCGAAGAAGAACTAAACAGGGCAATTTAATGGGCCTTTCGGGTAATCGCAGACTTCGATTGATCTCGGGGCATCAGCCCGTGAGGGGCCGTTCTGGTTCGCCTATGCAATAAGCACAGCGACACAGGGAGCGTAATTCGGTCAGGAGATACCAGGTCTCGTGGTCATCGGACCATTTCAGGTGGAGGTTCTGATCGCCGACGAGTTCCACTCCGGCTATGGCGATGTCGGCTGAACCCGGGGGCCGTTCTTCCGCGCGGACAGCCTCGCAGGTGTCGCAAGGGCAATGGGCGCGAAGATGACGCAGGGGCAAGATGGACTCGTGTCCGTCCGTCCAGTTCAAATTGAGCGCGTAGTGGCCCATTTCACCCAGCGATCGCAAACCCAGAGTGCTCATGATTCGTTTTTCTCGCTCTTTGCTTGGACCGTTGACTCGTCGGTCGTTACGGTGTCGGATGCCTCGGGATGGAACTCGGGGTGGCCCTCAGGGTTGCGAGTGGCAGGTTCCGGGGCGGCTTGAGACTCCTCGGAATCGCTCCTCTGATCGAGCGCTTCTCGGAAGTCCTTGAGGGATCGACCGACAAAGGTACCCAATTCGGGCAGTTTTCTCGGCCCAAAAATAAATAGAACCACGACGAGAATAACTATGAGCTCCGGTACACCGAGTCCGAACATATGTAGGATACCACCCCCCCGCGGCCAGACTGTCAAGAGGGCAAGTCATGTCGTCTGAAAAGTTGGCTCGTTCCACAGGGATTGTGGGCCTGGCGGTGATGGGAAGCCGAATTCTCGGTGTGGTGCGCGAACAGATATTCGCGGGGCTCTTTGGCGCCGGGCGCGAGCTCGATGCTTTCGTGACGGCCTTTCGAATTCCCAATCTTTTCCGAGATCTGTTCGCTGAGGGCGCCCTGAGTGCTGCGTTCGTCACCACATTTGCCCAGAAGCGCGAGACTGACGGCGATGAGGCTGCCTGGCGTCTGGTGAATTTGGTTCTGCATGCGCTTTTGCTGGTGGCGGGTCTTGTGGTCGCGCTCGGCATGATCTTCACCCCGGAACTGGTCGATTTGATTGCCCCCGGCTTCGCTGAGGTGCCCGGAAAGACCGAACTTACCGTTCAACTGACGCGGGTGCTGTTTCCCTTCCTGCTTTTTATCGCGATGGCAGCGCTGGCGATGGGCGTGCTCAACTCGCGGAATCAGTTTGGCGTCGCGGCGTCAGCGTCCATTTTCTTTAATCTTGGATCGATCTTTATCGGTCTTCTTGGCGTGTGGTGGATGGCACCGGGTTATTGGCAGGGCGTTCTGCAAGGCGATTGGGTGACCACGGGTCCGGAGGCATCGCGTGCGATGACCGGCATGGCCTGTGGCACTCTGGTAGGCGGAGCCCTGCAGTTTTTGGTGCAGGTTCCCTCGGTGTTCCGGGTGGGGTTCCGCTATCGTCCGATCCTGTCGTTTTCGGATCCGGGTGTGCGGGCGGTGCTGCGGCTGATGGGGCCCGCGACTCTTGGCGCTGCGGCCGTTCAGGTCAATGTCCTTGTGAATAACAACTTTGCTTCGGGTCTGGGTGACGGCGCCGTGAGTTGGTTGAACGTAGCGTTTCGTTTCATGCAGTTGCCGCTTGGTGTTTTCGGGGTAGCCGTGGGCGTCGTAGCTTTGCCCGCCGTGTCCCGGAGGGTAGCGCATGCAGACCTGGCGGGGATGCGGTCGATGTTGGTCCGCGCCCTGCGCCTTGTGTTGAGTCTCTGCTTGCCGGCTGCGGCGGGGCTTGCGGTATTGGCACCTGACATGATCGGCCTCGTCTATCAGCACGGCAAATTCGACGCGCACGATACCCAGATGGCCGCCAGCGCCTTGATGGCCTACGCACTGGGTCTGGCGGGCTACGCTAATATCAAGGTGCTGGTCCCCGCATTCTCCGCCCTCGGTGATGCGCGAACACCAGCGCTGATCAGTTGTGGCTCGATCCTGGTCAATGCCGCGCTGGGCTGGACGGCAATTCACGTCCTGGGACTCGGGCATGTCTCGCTCGCCTTGGCGACGTCGGTCGTGGCGTGCAGCAATTTTGCTCTACTATTCGTGATCTTGAGCCGAAGAGTTGGCAAATTGGAGGGATTGACCTCGAGTTTGGTGCCGATTGCAGGTGGCACGTTGGTTGTCGCGCTGATCGCGGCCGGTTCGCGATCGATTGGCGGGATGTGGCTGACCGAGGGAGAATTTCTCACGCGTGTGGTGATTGTCGGCCTCGCCGTGCCCGGGGCCGCTCTGGGCTTTGCGCTTTCAAGTGCGGCCCTTGGTCTGCGCGAAACGAGAGACCTGCTGCTGTGGGCCCAGCGTCGCTTGCCTCGCTCCGGAAACGGAGCCGGCGGATGAGCGAGGAACGAATCGGCGAGTTTCGGGTCGGTTATCAGTCTCTGAATTTCGGAGGTCGGGATGTCGAGCTGGCGATGATCCCGGATCTGGAGCAGTACCTCGACCGGGAGCGACTCCTCTCGGACTCCAACTACGAGCCGCCCTACTGGTCGCTGGTTTGGAGCGGAGCGCAGCTTTTCCTGCCCGGCTTTTTTTCACGGCACGGCATGGCCGACGTGGATCTCCTCGATGTGGGTTGCGGTCTGGGTGTCGTGGGTGTGGCAGCGGCAGTGGCCGGCGCCAGAGTCACGGCTATCGATCGGGAGGTGATGCCTCTGGAGTTCCTGGCCAGAAGTTGTTCGCGAAACGATGTGGAGGTGGAAACACATGCGATTGAACTCGCGGCCTTCGCTCCGGAGCGCACTTTTGACCACGCGATTGGGGCGGAGCTTCTCTACGAG
>DLYX01000155.1 GCA_003447545.1 Deltaproteobacteria bacterium
GTTAGCCGCCGCGATGCCCTGGGTCAGCGTGGCGCTGGCCTGGTTGCTCTTTCGCTCGATGGCATCGCGATATGGTTGGAGCCGCGAAAAGGTCGGGGCTTTGGTGCTGGTCTCGGGGTGGGGCAATACATCCTTTATCGGGATTCCGATGGTGATTACGTACTTCGGGATCGAATGGATCAGTCTGGTTCTGGTCATTGACTCGTTGGGTTCGTATCTGGCTCTGTCCACGGCCGGTATTTTTCTCGCGTCGCGTTATAGCAGCAGCGAGTTGGGAGCTGGCGATATGATGAAGCGCATCTTCGGGTTTCCACCGCTCCTCGCGCTGTTGGTGGCGCTGGCCTGCAATGGCCTTCCGCGGCCGGAATGGATCGAGCAGGTCTTGCAGCCGATTGCGGCTACCTTGACGCCGGTTGCCATGATTGGCGGTGGCGCGACCTTGCAGTGGGGGGCGATCTTCGAGCATCGTCAGGCGATTGCCTCAGGTCTGGCTTACCGACTGGCGGTAGCACCAGCGATTACCCTGTTGATCTACAAGTTGGCAGGGTTTTCGATCGATGGAGTTTCGGCGATCGCCATTTTCGAAACAGCAATGCCACCGATGGTTGCATCCTCTGTCGTCGCGATCCGCTACGGATTGATGCCGCCGCTGGTGGCGGGGATGATCGGTGTCGGCATTCCCTTGTCGATGGTGACTCTCGCTCTTTGGGCGCGAGTTTTGAGCTGATGGCGGGGCTTCAGATTCTTTGCGGATCCGCGGTTTTCTCCATGGCGAAAAACTGACCGAGTTGAAGATCCTTTTCCTGGTAGCGCTGCATGATCCAACTCTCGAGTTCTGTTTCGCTCTCCGGTAGTTGTTCGATCGGGTAGCGCCGCACATGAATATGCACCTTGCCGACGACTCCGCGGACCCATTGCCAAAGAGAGGGGACGCCGCCCTCGTACATGATCGTTGTGTCGTAAACCGCGTCGAGATGGTCGCGGAGTCCGATGACCGTAGCCACGAATCCTTTGGTCCGTGGCAGCATCAGATGCTCGAGTCTGGGCAGATCTCGGCTCTCGGCAAACTTCTGGCTTTGGGCAAGATTTTTTTTGCTGAGCCGACTGCCTTCGACAAACGATACGACCCACATCGAGATATTTTCGCGTTTGAATTTTCCGAAAGTTCGATTGAGAGAAGCTTTGTCCAGACCCCAATCTCGCGTCAGGAAGATGCAGTCCAGAAAAACCATACCCCAGCCGATTCCGGGTATATATTTGATAATATTCTTTACGTACCATTTGAGATCGCCGAGCCGTCTGTTCTTGCGGGCGAGTCGAAAGAGAGCCGGAATGTCGGCAACCGAAAGGTGGTTGGCGGTCAGCAGTACGTTATCGTCGGCGGGGAGGTCGTCGCCGGTGATCTCGATCTGGATGCCGCAGCCATCGGCTGCCCATATATCGCAGAGGGTCCACCACGTGTTTGCGATTTCTCGGTTGAGCTTGCGGACCAGTTGTCGGGAAACAGGCAAGAACACGAAGCTTGCGATTTGAAGGACGTTACAGATCATCACCGACGCGAAGAGCAGGAGTGATGCGAGCAGTCCCTTGAGGCTGCCGGGCAGGGATGCCGGGAAGCGCGAGGGCTCGGGGAACGGTTTGAGGGACATTGGCCTCGAGTTTAGCGAAATTTCCGGCCGGAAGTCAGCAATGGGACATTAGAAATCTGAGTAGGCATCGACTTTTCCGTCCAGCGAGTGGCAAGATTGGGGTTTCGACGTATTTTCGGGATCGCGATGCTCCGGATCTAGAGCTGATCTGCGAGAGGCGCAAGCTCGCCCACGTTGGATTCTCAGGGTGGTTTCCTCTCGCTGCGGTCTCGGAACAAAACGCAGCTTCTCAAACCGGTTTGCCACCCGTGGGCGTGGTGACCTTGTACACTTTCGAGTTGATGCAGGCATCGCCATCGCCTTCGTCGAACTCTTTTTTGGCGCGCTCGACAATTGCCAAAGCCTCCTCGGCATCGGTCGCGGTTACGATATTGTCCAGATCCTCAGGTGAAAGAAAGCCTCGTTGGACAACGGTTCCCTGCAGCCAATGGAGAACTTCACTCCACATGGGGTCGAGCAAGATGATCGGAATCGGACAGATATGTTTTACCTGAGTGAGCTGCAGCGTGTAGAAAAGCTCGAGAGCCGTACCGATGCCGCCCGCCGTGATGATCACCGCGTTCGAGAGCGCCATGAAGTGGTCGAGGCGGTTCCCGAAACGCTGGAAGTGCCGTTCCATATCGAGGAAGTCGTTGTGCTCGGTTTCGAAGGGCAGACGCACGGTGAGACCGATGGAGTTCGTGCCGGAGGCGGCCCTGTCGTGGCCCCTGTTTGCGGCTTCCATCTGGCCCGGCCCGCCGCCCGTGACAACGCTGATCTCGCGTTTGCCCAGCTGGTAGGCCAACTCCTCGACCAGTTGATAGTCGGCATCGCCGGGGGTGGTTCTGGCGGATCCGAAAATACTGACGCGAAAGACCTCGGGGTGTTCCAGCGCGTCTTCGACGGAACGAATGTTCTGGTTCATCCTCTTCTTGATACCCCAGAACTCTCTCGTTGCCGACCGTTCGCGACCTTTAACTCGTGGGCCCGCGAACTCTTACCGATCACTTCTGCCGCACGGCTGCCGTAGAGGCCTGTTGACCGCGGGCATCCGGCCGGGCACAAATAGGAAAGAATGCCCCAATCCGCTCTCGGAAAAAAGGAACAATGTGATTCCTGCCGCGGCCTTTCGACGAATCTGCGCTCGTTGCCACCACGATTGCGGACGGTATTGATCTTTTCGTTCGCCGCGGTGCACTTCGGTACGGTCGTGGGCCAGTCGACTCTGGGTCGCCTCTGTATCGAGTGTCGTCGCCGGGCGTGGTTTTTCCTGCTGCCGATGGCGTGCTTTCTGGTGCTCGGGGCGTTGACAGCCCTGTTTTTGACGACTCGTCAGATGCCGCTCTTCTTCAAGCTCTAGGTGCATTTCCTGCGCAGCTCAGAGCAGCGAAGGTCGGCCTCACCGCCTCCGGATCAGCCGCGTTTTGAGTCCTGGCTGACGAATCTTCGCGCGTTTCCCGTAAACCCCAATTTTTGGGCTGGTTTTGCGATTCCAACAACAGTATCCAACAAGCCTGTGAAGTCGCTTGCCGAGCTTCTCACGATACCATGACAGAGTAGGATGGGCGGTCCCTCAGGCCCCCGAGCGAATCCGGATGCATGCCCGAGATCTGGATGGAGATGATTGAAGATGGCCCGAAGCAAAGCTGAATTGAATGACTTTATTTCCTCGCAACGCGCACAGACGTGTTTCGAAGGCCTTCCCCTGGCGGGGAAGCGGGTGCTCGATATGTCCACCGTAATGGCCGCGCCCTATGCCGCCGCGATGCTTGGGGATGCCGGCGCGGACGTGATCAAGATCGAGAACCCACGCGTGGCCGACGCGCTTCGGACGTGGGGCACGCTCAAGGAACTTGGTATCGAACCCTACCATTCGGTCGTCGGGCGCAATAAATTTCCTGTCACCATCAACCTCAAGGCAGAGGAAGGAAAAGAGATCTTCATCGAGCTGGTCAAGCAATCCGACGTCTTGATCGAGAACACGCGCTTGGGCGCGATGGATCGCTTGGGGCTTTCGCACGAGTCCTTGATGGAGATCAATCCGGGACTGATCGTCGGCAAAGTCTCCGGTTACGGGATGACAGGGCCGAAAGCGGAGCAACCCGGCTTCGGGACTTTGGCTGAGGCGTATAGCGGGTTTTCCTATTTGAACGGAAGTCTGGAACGCGGCCCCTTGAGCCCGCCGATGGCGCTCGCGGACCTGACCACGGGGATTCATCTGGCCTACGCGATCAGCCTCGCTTTCATCCAGCAGGAGCGTGGCGTTCGGGGCGGCCAATTGATTGATATCTCGCTCTATGAGCCACTCTTCGGATACCTGGGCGGGGAGTTCGTAAGCTACAAGCTCACCGGGAACAACCCCGAGCCTATTGGCAACGAGTTGCGCGCCGCGGCACCAAGGAGCGTCTACCGCACCAAGGATGATCGTTGGATTGCGCTTTCGTGTTCGGCACAGAAGCCCTGGGAGAATTTGGCGATTCTGATGGAGCGGGAAGAATTGATGCAAAA
>DLYX01000503.1 GCA_003447545.1 Deltaproteobacteria bacterium
CCATCGCGCCCCTCGGCAAACATATCGGGTAAAATGCCGTTGTATCGTACTTCAAGAATGCGAACGGTACCCGGTGCCAAGTCCACTACGGGACGGTCCTCGTGCATGCCTTCGCGGGGCGGGATGGGTTCCATCTGGAAAGCGAGATTCAGCGACATCGGATCCCAATCGACACTATCGCCGGCAACCCGGCCCGCGAGGCGCAACGATTTTCCGTCGTGCTCGCCTGCGGCAGCGGCATATTCCTCCATGGTGAGAAAATATGCCGAGGTTTCCTGCACGGCTGAGTAGATCAAGGTCGCTACAGCGGCGACGATGAGAAAGGATCCGAGAAGGAATTTGGATTTTCGATGCATGAGAGTCCTTGGCTTTCAGGTTACTGGATGTAAAAACGCCCCGCAATGTGGAGGTCGATATGAGTGAGACTCTGACAACAATCTGGAAGGCGACGGTACTCGGAATTGTCGAAGGTTTGACGGAGTTTCTTCCCGTTTCTTCGACTGGGCACCTGATTCTGGTTTCACACTATCTGGAATTCGGTTCGGCGGAATTCGAGATAATTATTCAGTTGGGGGCCATGCTGGCTCTGACCTGGGTCTACAGGGAGCGCCTGCTGGGCATCGCGAAAGACCTTCCGGAACGGCCTGAAACCCGCGCCTTTGTTGGCAAAGTGGCGTTGGCGTTTATGCCGGCGGCGGTGATCGGGCTACTTTTTCACGATTGGATCGAGGCCTGGCTTTTCCGGCCGGGCTTCGTGTCGTCCATGCTGGTGATCGGCGGATTGCTGATCCTCTGGATTGACGCACCGGGTCGTCGGGCTTCGACGGCCGATCTCGAGGAGGTTAGCTGGAATCAGGCGCTGGCCATCGGATTCGGCCAATGTCTTGCTCTCATGCCCGGCGTCTCCCGGTCGGGTTCGACCATTATTACTGGCCTGGTCGCCGGCCTGGAGCGTCGAGTGGCAACAGATTTCTCGTTCTTGCTCGCGCTGCCGACCATGTATGGCGCCTGTCTCTATACGATTTTCAAGGCGCGGGATCGACTCACCGATGAGCTCGGCCTGGGGATGGTCGTCGGCCTTGTAGCGGCGTACGTAAGCTCGCTGGTCGTCATTCATGTTTTCCTTCGCTTTGTGCAGACCAACTCGCTTCGACCATTTGGCTGGTACCGTATTGTCGTAGGCGGAGTACTGGTCATCGTCTTCTGGTCGGGGTGGGGGAATTAAGTATCGAGGGGCGCCTCGCCCGCCTTCGGATTGTCAAACCTGTCCAGCGACGATAGATCGCGAGAGGAATGCCTCGACAATGAGGCTGCTTTCAAAAGACAAGGAACAGAATTATGAGCGAGACCAAACGAGAGAAAGGCCTCCGGTTGATGGAGGATGTCTGCGGAATTGCCATCGATCCGGGCAATACGAGTCGGTTTTTGGAGCTGACGGTCGATAATCTTTTTGCCGACGTCTGGGGCAATGAATCTCTGGCGATTCGAGATCGCCGACTGGTGGTTCTCGGGATCCTCGCGGCCATGGGCGATGGCAGCAACCTCGGCGTTCATATGACGCAGGCTTTGAGTCGCGGAGACCTCTCGCCGGAAGAATTGGAAGAGATTCCTGTTCAGGTCGCTCATTATGCGGGGTGGCCCCGCGCGACCACGGCGCTTGGCGCCGCCGCGCAGGCGATTGCGACTCACCGCGAAAAGTCGGACGAAGCCGAGTAGGGTTTCCTCGGTCGGTCCATCCCTCACAGGATCAGGGGCGCGCAGGCTCAGCGTAGTTTGCGCGTCCCCTCCTGGAGGGAAGAAAACACATCCTGATCCACCGTCAGGTATTGAGATCCATCGAGAAAGAAAAGCGGGTCCTTGATCAGCGAGGGGTCAAATCCCTCTTTCCGATAGTCGACTTTCTGATGTTTGAAAGTGCCGGTGATCCGCATATCCTGCTGCAGACGCAGGAAGTAGGGCCGTTGGTAGCCGGGCAACTTCTCGATGACGAAACTTGTGAAATCCTCGAGGGAGAAGTCTTCCCGGCAATTCAGGCTGGCCATGCCTGCCCGACCATCAGCGCCCGGGACCAGAACGCCGTAGACATTGCTTTCGAGGACGCCGGGCGCATCATTGAGGATCTCCGCGACTTCGTTGGTGGATACGTTTTCTCCCTTCCAGCGGAAGGTATCCCCCACCCGATCGGCAAATGAGATCCACCAGTTTTCATGCAGGGTGATCAAATCTCCGGAATTAAAGGAGCGGTCCCCCTTGGCGAAGGCATCGTGCAGGATTTTCTTTTCAGTGGCTGCCTTGTCGGCATAACCGTCGAACGGCGTGGTCGTCGAGATCTGCGCGACCAGCAGGCCGGTTTCGCCGACGGCGACTTTTTCGCAGAACCCATCAGAGTTGCGCAGGACGTCGCCTGTCGCGAGATCGCACCGCAGAATGGATTGCCCCGGGCCGAGGCGACCGACCATCCCTGGCCGATTTTCGAGGTTGACGGTCGGTGCATTGCCTTCGGTGGCGCCATAGAATTCTCTGATCTCGCTGATCTGAAAGCGCTTGGCAAAAGTTGTCCAGATATCCGGGCGAAGGCCGTTTCCCGTAATCACGCGGATCTTGTGGTTGGTGTCTTCAGGAGATGCGGGTTGGTTGAGCAAATAGCGAAGCAGCTCTCCGATATAGACAAAGGCAGTCGCTTCGAATTGGCGAATATCTGACCAGAAATTCGAAGCAGAAAACTTCGTGCGCAACGCCAGCGTCGCGCCGGTCAGGAGGGAACTGCCCAAGCCGGCGAACATTCCTGTGGAGTGATAAAGGGGCAGCGGAACGTAGTTGACATCCCCGGGGTGCAGCTCCAGAAGACCGCGCCCGAACAGGCAGGATGCGGAAAACCAGCGAGAGTTCTTGATGATGGCCGCCTTCGGCAGTCCGGTCGTCCCGGAGGTATAAATATAGCACATCGGTGCATCGCCGCGTGGGAGTGCCGGGGGCTGCGGTCGATCGCCAGGGAAATTGGCAAGAAGTAGATTCGCCGAGGGAAAGGTTTCGGTAGGCACGCTTTCGGCTTGCTCGAAGATCATCTCCGATGGGATATTTTCCAATGTTTCGCGGACTTCGTGTAGTTTTTCCGCATGCTCGGAACCGACAATGCAGGCGCAAGCATTCGAGATCTGGATTG
>DLYX01000262.1:0-4741 GCA_003447545.1 Deltaproteobacteria bacterium
GGTTGGGCTGACCCGCGCAGGGCAGTCGCAAATTGTCTCCGGGATGACGTTGGGCCGAGGCAACAGGCGGCAAGGCCAGTGTCAGAAAGCCGACCACACACAGGCAGCGGATAAAGTTTGAAGACAAGGGGCGGCCGACCTTTGTATGATTGCGCATAGATTTCGCCAACAAAGCATGGTTACGGAGTGCCGCCTAGCGAATTTCTTCAGGTGGAAAAATCCCTGATTCTGGCCCCAATCCCGGCCGAGGAGCCCCCCCTCCCATCGCGGTCTAATTTCCATTGCACTTTCCGAGCGAACCTTTTAGGTCTTTTGCATGCCCACTTTACGTCAGGTTCTCGGAGCCAAGGTCCTTTTTTCGTTCTTTTTCCTCTGCCTTCCCCTACTTTTCCTGCCCCTCAGCGGGTTTCAGCTGATCGGCTTTCCGACCTACGCCCCTCCGGCCGAGTTCTTCATTCGCCTTCTCGGCGCAACGTATTTCGCGCTGGTGGTTACCCAAGCCTGGTCGAGCTTTGATCCGGCGCGTCGCAAAGGGGGCCTGATCGCTGCGATGACCGAGTGCCTCGCGACCACCCTCGTCCTTTGGCACTTCGTATTTTACGGATACCTCGAGACCTGGAGGGTCGTCGGCAAGATGGTGGTCATGGCTGGCGGGTTCCTGACCCTCGCGTTCCTTCTCCTTCTGCTGCTGACAGGCTACCGAGCGCTGTTTGAGGCCGCGGATACACCCGAGAACGCCAACTGAGAACCCACCGCAGAAACTCGGTTTACGACCAATGCTACCGAACCAAGCCGAAAACCGAGGTCACCGGCGCAAGGGCCAAAGATCGTCGCCAAACACAGACCCTGAACCAAAGCTTGCAGCCTGAGCGCTCAGTCAGCGCTGATCGCCACGCGGATCCGTGCAGAGGCTCGAATCTCGATATCACCCGACTCGATCGGTGGGGCGCCGGTTTTGGCCTCCGCGGCCATCGAGCGCGAGTACGCAATCCGCGGCGCCGGTGATCCGCCCCCTTCTTGCTGAATCTCGAGAACCTCACCCAAGCCAATGCCGGCGCCGGCGGCGGCCGCCGTGGCATAGGCACGCGCCTGAGCCACAGCCTGCGTCAAGGCCTGCTGCTCGAGGTCGGCGCGCTTGCTGGTATCGAAACGCAAGCCCGACACCGAGGTGACCCCCGTGCTGACGGCAAGCCCGAGGACTTCGCCGACCCGCGCCACCTCATCGATCCGGACCTCGATGGTGTTTCTCGCCACATAACCGCGCAGGGTGCGTTTCCGATCCTGCCAATCGTATTCTTCCTGCAACGAGTACGATAATGTCTGCAAGGCATCGTCCCCCAGACGGGCGCCTTCAAGCGCCTGCATCGCGGTCCTGGATGCTTTGGCAACAGCTGTCTGAGCGGCGTTGGGACGAGGGTCGCGCGCTTCGATAGCCAGCGTGATGAACGCCCGATCCGGTGCGACGGAAATGACTGCTTCGCCTCTGGTCTGGATCGAGGGTTCCGAACCCCCGGTGTTGGTGACCGCGGTCCCGCATCCCGCAAAAAGGAATGCGCCCATCAGCCAGCCGGAAAGGTGTCGAAAACTGCTTTTGACCATCAAACTATCTCCTATCGAGGTTTGCCCGAGCTGTCGACGGAGGAACAGCCATGCCCCGGCGGACTCGATCTCGGACGCCTGTGGCACGAACTTATTCGATCCGTTTTGCGTCTAGCGAACCCGCATCCAATAGCTCAGGCCCGCAGCGCCTCCGCATGGTGCCGGATATGATCCCCGATCAAGGTCTTGATGAAATCGTATCCATGACCGTGCCCCGGGTGGCGCCGCAGTTCCAGCGGATGCCCCGCTGCGGCACATGCTGCCTCGAGAAGCTCCGGCTTCAATTGTTCATCCAGATACTCGTCGGCGTCCCCCTGATCGATCAACAGAGGAAGTCTTTCCTTCGCATTCGCGATCAACTCGCAGCTATCCCACTCGGCCCATGCCGCACGATCGTCGCCAAGGTAGGCCGTAAACGCCTTCTGTCCCCAGGGCACCTCGCTGGGCGCACAGATGGGCGCAAAAGCGGAAACGGACCGAAACCTGCCCGGATTTCGCAGAGCGCACATCAGAGCTCCGTGGCCGCCCATCGAATGACCGGCAATCCCTTGCCGACCCATATCCGCAGGCAATTCCTCCCCAACCAACCGAGGAAGCTCGTCCATTAGATAGGAATACATCCGATAGTTCATGATCCATGGCATTTCGGTGGCATCGAGATAGAAACTGGCGCCCGTGCCGAGGTCCCAGGAATCCTCCTCACCCGCGATCCCCGCCTCCCGCGGGCTCGTATCCGGAGCCACCACGAGAAGCCCGTGTTCGGCGGCATATTGCTGAGCTTCCGCTTTCACCGTGAAATTCTCGGCGGTGCAGGTCAGGCCCGAAAGCCAGAAAAGAACCGGCACGGGGCCGTCTTTCACCTGCGGGGGCAGAAATGCCGAAAAAGTCATCTGTGTGCCCGTCTCGTCAGAAAGATGGCGAAGGTATTGCTGTTCTCCACCGGCCATTTGCTCACTTGAAACCACTTCCAATGCAGCCATGAAGGGGTTCTAAGCATGAGAAAGCCGGCGCGCCAGCCCCCGGAGCGCTTGACGCGGGCCACCACCATCACGAAGCTGGCACATGGCTGAACTGCAGCAACTGGAAAAGGTGACCGCCGGCGAGCGTCTCCTCGTCGGTGGCGATCGATTTGCAACCATCTCCGAGGAACTTGCCGCCGCCTTCCAACCGGGAGACTCGATCCTGGTGGTCGAATCGAGCGGTGAAGTCCTGCACCTGCCGCAGGCCGAAAGAGCGATCGCTGACAATGCGGTGCAGCGCGCGAGAAACGCTTTCGCGCAAATGGGCACGATCACCGATGAACGGATTACCGCGTTCTTTGAGGAGTTCGCCAACCGTCTCGAGGACCCCGCCGTCTGGGAGCGCGTCCTGAAAGTCAATGCGCGGGATCTCGAGCGTGCGCAACAACGTGGTCGCTCAACGACTCGGCTTATCGCCGATGACAAACTTCGACAGGGCATGATCGAGGGACTCCGAGGATGGTGCCACGCCACGAGCCGTCGGGGCACCATCCTGGAGACGATCGAGCATGAAGGATGGAATGTGGACCTCGTGGGCGCCGAGCTCGGCGTCGTCGGGTTTGTTTTCGAGGGCCGCCCGAACGTTCTCGCCGATGCCACCGGTGTTTTGCGCAGCGGGAACACGGTCGTCTTCCGCATCGGCAGTGATGCACTGCAAACCGCACAATGCCTGATGTCGGAGGCGTTGTCGCCCGCCCTGCTGGCCAGCGGTCTGCCCGAAGGAGCCGTCGTACTGATCGAAAGTGCAGCGCATGCTGCGGGTTGGGCCTTGTTCTCGAACCGTGATGTCTCTCTCGCGGTCGCCCGAGGCTCCGGGCCTGCTGTGGCGACTCTGGGATCTCTGGCCCGACAGGCAGGTGTGCCTGCAAGTCTGCACGGCACGGGTGGCGCCTGGATTGTCGGCAGCAAGACAGCGACCCCGACCTCCTTCGCGGCCGCGATCGAGGCATCCCTTGATCGAAAGGTCTGCAACACCCTGAATGTTTGCTGCATTCCCGAAAACTGCATCCCCGATCTGCTCCCGTGCTTTCTCGAAGCTTTGGAACGGGCTGGAAGCGCCCGAGACCAATCCTTCAAATTGCACGTGGTCGCCGGCGATGAAAAATGGCTCCCCGCCGAGATGCTCACCAGAAAAATTTCCGTGCGACGGGCCACAGGCGATCAAACCGAGTCTCAAATCGAGGCCTTGCCGGAAGCATCTATGGGACACGAGTGGGAATGGGAAGAAACAC
This sequence comes from Deltaproteobacteria bacterium, assembly GCA_003447545.1. Lineage (GTDB taxonomy): Bacteria > Desulfobacterota > Binatia > UBA12015 > UBA12015 > UBA12015. The sequence continues at coordinate 3,851 of DLYX01000262.1, forward strand.
CGGAAGTCACTCTCAAGATAGTCTCCGGATTGCCGCACGCGATCGAGCATTTCAATCGCCATAGTCCACAATTCGTCGCCAGCCTGATCAGCGAAGTACCCGCCGAGCATGCTCGATTCTTCCAAAGCATCAACGCGCCATTTGTGGGCAACGGGTTCACCCGTTGGGTCGATGGGCAATACGCTCTGAACCAGCCCGAATTGGGACTCTCGAACTGGGAGAACGGACGACTGCTGGGGCGGGCCGCCGTCCTCTCGGGAGACAGCGTCTATACAGTGCGGGCGCGCGTTACCCAGCGCGACCCTAATCTCAGGCGCTGAACTGCGCGGCGATCACCCCGGAACCAACTGATCAACGGTGAACGTATAGCCCACTTCATTGGAGCGATACTGCTTGCCCACCTCCGACCGGCCATTCGCGGTCGTATAAACATTTAACTGGTAGGGTAGGGCCGGCAGGACTGATTCGTTCTCGCGAAGAAAATCCATGATCGTCGCCGGTACAAACTGTCCGACCATTTCCACGTAGACGAGATTCGGCTGGCCGCTCGGTCCCGGCAGAGTCGAAGATGCCGCCGGAACCTGAAAACCGGTGACGATCTGATGGGAGGGAATTTGCACGGATGATCCCGGTGCTTCGTAGCGAATATCGATGGTACGGAGGTTCATCGCCAGTTCGGTCAGATTGTTCTCTACCCCCAGATAAGCACCACAAGGATCACCCATTGACCGATTGCGATCGGGGAAGAACCTGAGCTGGTCAAGGTAAAGAGTATAGGAATTATCGACGATCGCGTTCGACAGGCTGACTTCCACACAGGTGATCGTCGACCCGGAGATCGACTCGGGACCACGCCAGATGCCCGTCGCATTCAGGACCAGGCCATTGTTG